>NZ_JAALEH010000036.1:0-54940 GCF_011058195.1 Rhodococcus sp. 14C212
CGACGAGGGTGCGGGGGGCCGGGGCGTGGGAGGAGCGGAGGAACTCCTCGGGGATGCGATACGACCGATCCGGATCCGTCGTGGGCTGGGCAGGCAATCGCATGTCCTTCTCTCGGCCTGGTGGTGCGTTCGTCCGGTTATCTCACGGTCAGATGGACGGAGGGTGAACATCGGGTGTGTCGGTGCCCACTCCGGCGGTGGAATCTCCCGCTCGACCCGACGTCGCGCTCCGCGGCGCGGCGTCCGTCTCCGCGCGAAACACCTTATCGCCCTGTAATTTTCGGTTGCGGGACGACGGTCGCTGCGATTCCGGTTTGACATCCGTGCGCGCTCCTGCAATCCTCTTCCGCAGGTCACGAGAACCAGCGACAAGCCCCGGCTAGCTGGTCGGCAACCCTCCTCCGCGGTGGGGTGCTCCGGGTGACGACCAGGCCGTGTTTCCACACCGGACACGGCAAGCGCGGATTCGGACCGTGATCGCACTCGGGCGACGAGGCGACCACCGGCGAATCCCTGAACGACGAGGGAACGTCATGACTGCTGCCGTACTGACCGCCGACACCTGCATCGCCCCGTTCGCCCGGGTCACCGGATGTGACCTGCAGGTACCCCTGGTCCAGGGTGGTACCTGCACCTACGCCAACTTCGACTACGCGGCGAGCGCCCCCGCCCTCGAAGCGGTCACCGAGCGGATCGCCGAGCTCCTGCCGTACTACGCCAGCGTGCACCGCGGTGCCGGTTACGCCTCCCGGATCTCCACCTCGAGCTACGAGCAGGCTCGTGAGTCGGTGGCCCGATTCGTGTGCGCCGCAGACGATCAGGTGGTCGTGTTCACCCGCAACACCACCGACTCCCTCAACCTCCTGGCCGGAGCCGTACCCGGCGACGTCGTGGTGCTCGACGTCGAGCACCACGCAAACCTGTTGCCCTGGAAGAACGCCCGCGTCGTCGAGGCCGCGGACACCGTCGCCGAGACGGTCCGCCGGCTCGTCGCCGAACTGTGCAGCAAGCCCGCCGCGCTGCTCGCCGTCACCGGCGCTTCCAACGTGACCGGTGAGGTCCTCCCGATCGCCGAACTCGCCGACGTCGCGCACGCCTGCGGCGCCCGGATCCTCGTCGACGGAGCGCAATTGGTTCCGCACCGGCGGATCGACCTCACCGCTCTCGGCGTCGACTACCTCGCGTTCTCCGGTCACAAGCTCTACGCCCCGTTCGGTGCCGGCGCCCTGGTCGGACGCCGGGACTGGCTCGACGTCGCGGAACCGCATCTCGCAGGGGGCGGTGCGGTCCGCGAAGTGCGTCTCGGTCACACCGAATGGGCGTGCGCCCCGGCGCGGCACGAGGCGGGCACGCCGAACGTGCTCGGCGTCGCGGCCCTCGCCGCGGCGTGCGACGCGCTCGCCGGTTTCGACGCCGACGCCGTCGCCGAGCACGAGGAGGCGCTGTGCCGGCGCCTCCTCGGCGGGCTGCGCGACCTCGACGGCGTGGAGATCCTGCGACTGTGGAGCGACACGCCGGACTCGGTCGGCATCGTCACCTTCACGGTCGCCGGATTCGAACCCGGCGAGGTGGCGTCGTACCTGTCCGCCGAGCACGGAATCGGCGTGCGCGACGGCCGGTTCTGCGCGCACCCGCTGCTCGCGCGGGTCGGCCTGCCCGGCGGTGCGGTGCGCGCCTCCCTCGGTCTCGGCAGCTCGTCCGCCGACGTGGACCGCCTGCTCGACGCGCTGCGCGGGCTCGTCGACGCCGGTCCCGGCTGGACCTACGCCAAGACCGACGGCCTGTGGGGACCGTCGCCCGAGACCCGTCCGGGCCTGGTGGAGTCCACCGCCGGCGCCGCGCAGTGCAGCTGACCGCTTCCCGGGCGGACCGCCGGACAGGCACCGCCCGCCGGTCGATCCGGCAGGTCTAGTCGACGTCGACGTCGACGGCCGCCGTGATGCGCATCAGCTCGCGGAACGTCGTGCGGAACAGCGTGCGCGGATGCCCGCCGGAGGCCCACAGCTCGGGAAAAGCGGCCAGGGCGGTGTCGACGTACGTGGTCAGGTTCGTCGGATGCCCGAGCGGTGCCACCCCGCCGACGGGCTGCCCGGTGACCTCGGTGACCACTTCCGGGGACGCCGCAACGAGCGCACCACCGAGGCGTTTGCCCGTCCGTTCCGGGTTCACCCGATGCGCACCCGAGACCAGCAGCAGCACCGGTTCGTCGTCGAGCAGGAACACCAGCGACTTGACGATCGCACCCACCTCGACCCCGAGCGCGGCCGCCGCCTCCTCCGCGGTGTGCACCGACTCCGGCTGGGTCGTGATCAGCCCGTGATGACCGCGCGCGATGAGCGTGTCGGCCACCCGAGCGGCATTCGGATGCAGTGTCCCGGACATGGTTCCAGCCTAGGAGCCCACCGCCGTCCGTGGCCCCGATCGACGGGGCTGTCCGCACTCGGCGGTCAATACAGGGGAAAGCCGTCCTCCGGTCCGAGCATGCGCTCGAGCCGGGTACGGGTGATCTTGGCCAGTTCCTCCGTGCACGCTTTGCGCTCCGCCTCGGGTTCGTGCGCGAGGCGGTGGCGGAGGTCCGTCAGCAGTTCCCCCGGCCCGCGACCCTGCGGGCACCACAGGTAGCGGTAGCCGAAGCGCTCCTCGTATGCGGCCGCCGCGGCCGTGATCGCGGTCATCAACGCCTCGTCCTCGTCCCACAGCGAGCACTGCTCGAGCCGTGAGGCGGTGCTGCCGCGCCGGCATCCTACCACCGGGTGGCAGTCGAGGGCCTCCGCGATCTCCGCGTCGCCCAGCGAGAACAGGGCGGCGTCGGCTCGGGCGAACAGTTCCGAATAGCTCGCGTAGGGCCGCCCGGCCGCCACCGACTGGGCCCAGGTCAGCGACGCGCAACACTCGTACAGCGCGTGGGTGGCGCCCCGCCGGGACAGGGCGTTGAAGGCGCCCAGACCGATGCCCTGATGCATCAACATGGCAGTCGCTCCTTTGCGAGTCGGACTGTTCGTGTCCTCAGGATCCGTCCGGTTCGCGGCGGTCACCAGTGGGGGAGCAGGGAATTTTCGAGGCTGTAACGAGCGGCCCTCGTCGGCTGTCCGAAGCGCAGACATTACTGTTGAGTAATGACTGCAGATTCCCGCTGGAAAGCGTTCACCGTCGACGTCGCCGACCACGTCGCCCGCGTCACGCTGGTCGGGCCCGGCAAGGGCAACGCGATGGGCCCCGACTTCTGGACCGAGCTGCCCGTGCTGTTCGGCGAGCTCGACGCCGATCCGGACGTGCGCGCCGTCGTGCTCGCCGGCGCCGGCAAGCACTTCTCCTTCGGCCTCGACCTGCCCGCCATGAGCGGCGACCTGGGCAAGGTCCTCGCCGACAAGGCGCTGGCCGCCCCGCGCACCGAGTTCCACGAGATGGTCAAGCGGATGCAGGCGGCGATCACCGCGGTCGCGGACTGCCGCAAGCCCGTCGTCGCGGCCGTGCAGGGCTGGTGCATCGGCGGCGGCGTGGACCTGATCTCCGCGGCCGACATCCGCTACGCCAGTGCCGACGCGAAGTTCAGCGTCCGCGAGGTCAAGGTCGGGATGGTCGCCGACGTGGGTAGCCTCGCCCGCCTGCCGCTGATCATCGGCGAGGGGCACCTGCGCGAGCTCGCCCTCACCGGCAAGGACATCGACGCGGCGCGCGCGGAGAAGATCGGTCTGGTCAACGACGTCTTCTCCGACGCCGACGCCGTTCTGGCGGCCGCGCAGGCCACCGCCGCCGAGATCGCGGCGAATCCGCCGCTGGTCGTGCACGGCATCAAGGACGTCCTCGACCACAGCCGCTCGGCGCGCGTCGACGACAGCCTGCGCTACGTGGCGGCCTGGAACGCGGCGTTCCTCCCGTCGGAGGACCTGACCGAGGCCATCACGGCAGTCTTCGAGAAGCGGCCCCCGGAGTTCCGGGGACGGTAGAGGATGGACGGGTGCGACGGCATCCGGCCCCGACGTGGGGCGGCCGGCTGGTGCCGGTCGTCCCACTGTTGTATCTGGCGGTCTATCGGCCGTGGCAGTTGCGCTGGGGTGCGACGAGGACCGAAGTGGCTCAGCGGGTTCCGGGGGACGAGATCGTGCCCAGTCCGCACTGGTCGGCGACCCGGGCGGTGTCGATCGCGGCCGACCCCGAGGACGTGTGGCCCTGGCTGGTCCAGATGGGCGCGGGGGACCGCGCCGGCTGGTACAGCTACGACCTCGTCGACAACGGCGGGAAGCCGAGCGCCCGCGAGATCCGGCCCGACCTGCAGCGGCTCGAGGTCGGCGACCCGGTCCGGCTCGTCGCGGGTTCCCCGGCCGCCTTCCGGGTGGAGTCGATCGACCCCGGACGTTCGCTCGTGTATGCCCACTCGCACGACGGGGGCACCGTCACCGCCGCGCTGGTGCTGCGCCCGGACGGCCCCGGCCGCAGCCGGCTGGTGCATCGCGTGCGATTCCGCATCCCGCCGTCGCCGTTCGCTGTCGGCTGGGCCGCCCTCATGGACGCGGGGGACTTCGTGATGTCCCGGCGGATGCTGCTCGGCATCCGGGACCGGGCCGAGCGGCATGCCCGACGGCGCCGGGGCGGGCCGCCGCCCGAAGATGAAAGTCCTGGCGCCGCAATGGATTTCCGGCTACAAATCCCGGTGCGCCGACCGCCCGGTGCGGTGTTCGCGCTACTCGCCGACGTTCAGGAACACGTGGGTGCACCGGCGCGCACGGGCGTCCGGATGAGCAAATCCCCACCCGGTCCGACCGCCGAGGGCACCCGGTGGCACGAACGGGTGCGGCTCGCGCCCGGTTGGTGGATGTCCGTCGACAGCGTCGTGACCGCGATCGAGGACCCGGAACTGCTCGGGATGGACTTCCGGAGCGCCTGGTTCACCGGTCACCTCGACTACCGGATCGAGTCCACCCCGGGGGGATGTCTCCTGCGGCAGCACTTCGTCATGCGGTTGCCGCGCCCGCTGCAGTCGTGGTCGGCGCGGGTGGACGCCCGGCTCCGCCCGCGCCTGCTCGATCGGCTCGCCGACGTCCGGGACGCGCTCGAGCAGGACGGGTGAGAACGCGTCCGGGCTCCGCAGCCGGCGGCCGCGGAGCCCGAACGATGCGTGGGGTCAGTGCCCGCCGTCGGCCTTCAGGCGCTCGATCGACGCGGTGACCTCGGCCTCGGCCTCGGCGCGGCCGACCCAGTCCGCGGCCTCGACGTGCTTGCCCGGCTCGAGGTCCTTGTAGTGGACGAAGAAGTGCTTGATGGCGTCCAGTTCGAACTGCGAGACGTCGCTGATGTCCTTGACGTGGTCCCAGCGCGGATCGCCCGCGGGCACGGCGAGGACCTTGTCGTCGCCGCCGGCCTCGTCGACCATCTTGAACATGCCCACCGGGCGGGCCTCGACGATGACGCCGGGGAACACCGACTCGGGCAGCAGCACCATGCAGTCCAGCGGGTCGCCGTCCTCGCCGAGGGTGTTCTCGATGTAGCCGTAGTCGGCGGGGTAGCCGAACGAGGTGTAGAGGTAGCGGTCCAGCTTCACACGGCCGGTTTCGTGATCGACCTCGTACTTGTTGCGCTGCCCCTTGGGGATCTCGATGGTGACCTCGAACTCCACGCCGTGTCCTCACTTGTAAGTCGATACGACTGCCGTATCTGCGGTGATGGTCCGCACAGAGGATAACGGGTCGGCGCTAGGCTGGTGGCGCAGGTGCCGGACCAGCGGGGCGGCCACCAGGGCGCGGGTTTCGCCGGAGCGGACGCCGCGGGATTCGACACAGCGGAGGCGTGTTGGCGGGGCAGGGCAAGAAGAAGCTGGGCACACTGGCGGGACGGCGCCGCCGGAACCTCCGGATCCTGTTCACCATCTGGGGGGCGGGAACCGTCGCGCTGCTCGTGGGGGGAGCCTTCGCGCTCTCCGACGTCCGCAGCGGGGAGGCCGCCGCCGCGATCGCGCCCGCGCCGGCGCCCGTCACCGCGACCCCGCAGGTGGCGCCGGTACCCGCCGACGCGCTCGCCCCCACCGCTCCCGCGCTGGCGGCCACGCTCGCACCGGCGCTGGGGAACGCGGGACTCGGCAACTTCACCGGCTCGATCACCGACGCCGCCACGGGCACCGTGCTGTGGTCGAAGGATCCCGCCCAGCCGATGATCCCGGCGTCGACGACGAAGGTCCTCACCGCCGCCGCGGCGCTGCTCGCCCTGCCCGCCGAACACCGCGTCACCACCAAGGTCGTCGAGGGTGGCCGGCCGGGGGAGATCGTGCTCGTCGCCGGCGGCGATCCCACCCTCACCGCCCGGCCCGTCGGCGAATCCGGCTTCTACGCCGGCGCCCCGCGCATCGCCGATCTGGTGCAGCAGATCCAGCGGAGCGGCACCGTCGTCGACACGGTGCTCGTCGACGCCGGCGCCTACGCCGGCGCCACCCTGGCCACCGGCTGGTTCCCGGCCGACATCGCCGGCGGTTCCGTGGCACCGATCGAACCGGTGATGCTCGACGGCGGCCGCCTGAACCCGCTCGAGGACGAGTCGCCGCGCACCCCCACCCCCGCCCTCGACGCCGGCCGGGCCCTCGCCGCAGCACTCGGCGCCGACCCGGCCCGGGTCGCCGCCGGCACCGCCCGGCCCGGAGCAGCCCCGCTGGCCGCGGTCCAATCGGCGCCGCTGCGCGACCGGCTCGGGCAGATGGTGGGCTACTCCGACAACGTCCTCGCCGAGGCCGTCGGCCGGGAGATCGCCGCGACCGAGGGCGCCGAGCCGTCGTTCCGCGGCGCGGCCGACAGCGTCTCCGCGGTCCTGCGCGAGGCCGGATTCGACCTGACCGGGCTCACCCTCCACGACGTGAGCGGGCTGTCCGTCGACAACCGGATTCCCGCGCAACTGCTCGACGGGGTGATGGCCGCCGCCGCCGGAACCGAACAGCCGTCGCTGCGCCCGATGCTGGACTACCTGCCCGTCGCCGGTGCCACCGGCACCCTCTCCGAGCGCTACGCCTCGACCAACCGCGACGGGGCGGGTTGGGTCCGCGCGAAGACGGGCACTCTGTCACAGGCGAGCGGCCTGACCGGATTCGTCGTCGACACCGACGGACGGGTGCTGACGTTCGCCCTGTTGTCCAACGACCGTCCGCCGGGCGAGAGCCGGCCGGCCCTCGACGCGGTGGCGGCGACCCTCCGAGGATGCGGATGCCGATGACCGACCAGGACCGCACGCTGGCTGACGCGATCGATTGGAAGCTCGCGGCCGGGATCGGGGCGCGCCTGACCCGACCGGGCCCGGCGATGTCGCGGTACACCGCCGAGACCGTCGTCGCCGAGCTGGCGTCGGCCGCCGACCGCGCCGAGCCGCCGGTGCGGGAGCTGACCGGACTCGGTGACGGACGGGACGTGCCGCCCGCCGCGGTCGTCGACCGGTCCGGATGGGTGCACGCCGCCGCCAGGTCGATGGCAGACCTCACCGGTTCCGGGCCCGCCGACGGCCGCTGGGTCGGCAAGCCCGCCGGCGTGCAGGCCGGTGCGATGCTCGCGTACCTTTCCTCCGCAGTGCTCGGTCAGTACGACCCGTTCTCGCGGTCGCTGCTGCTCGTCGCGCCGAACGTGGTCGCGGTCGAGCGGTCGCTGCGGGTGCCCACCGCCGACTTCCGGATGTGGGTGTGCCTGCACGAGGTCACCCACCGCGTGCAGTTCGCCGAGGCGCCGTGGATGGCGGATCTGATGCGCGAGGCCGCGGCGGAGCTGGGCCGGACCGCGGAAGAGTCGTTCACCGACCTGGCCGGCCGGATCACCGGGGTCCTGCGCGATCGCCGGACGGGTGAGGAGAAACCCATGGCCGAGCGCGGCGTGCTCGGCCTCGTCCGCGCGGTGCAGTCCGAACCCCAGCGCGCCGCACTCGACCGCATGCTGGCCCTCGGCACCGTGCTCGAAGGCCACGCCGACCACGTGATGGACGCGGTCGGACCCACCGTGGTGCCCGCCGTCGCGCAGATCCGCCGGGCCTTCGACAACCGCCGGCGCCGGGCCGTGAACCCCGTCCACCGCATCATCCGCGCGCTGCTCGGGATGGACGCCAAGATGGCCCAGTACGTGCAGGGCAAGAAGTTCGTCGACACCGTCGTCGAGCAGGCGGGCATGGCCCGGTTCAACGCCGTGTGGAGCGGTCCGGACGCAATGCCGACCCTCGCCGAGATCGACGATCCCCACGCGTGGATCGCGCGGGTGCTGGGCTGACGGTGTCGTCCGAGCGGCCGCTCCTGCCCGAGACCCCTGCCCTCCACGAGGTGCGCCTGGCCGTGCGGCGGTGGGTCGCCGCCCACGGCCGGTCCGTCGCGGTCGGCCTGTCCGGCGGCGCCGACTCGTCGGCCCTGACCGCCGCCGCCGTCGCCGAGGCGGATTCGGTGCGGGCCGTCGTCGTCGACCACGGCCTGCAACCCGGCTCCGGCGACGTGGCCGCGCGGGCCGCGGAGTTCGCGCGGTCCGCCGGATGTGTGTCGGTGCAGGTCGTCCGCGTCGCGGTGACCGGCCCCGGCGGTCTCGAGGCGGCTGCGCGCGCGGCCCGCTACCGGGCGCTCGGCGAGGCCCGGACGGGGTTGCCCGTGCTGCTCGGGCACACGCTCGACGATCAGGCCGAGACGGTGCTGCTCGGGCTGGGCCGCGGTTCCGGTGCCCGGTCCCTCCGCGGCATGTGTGAGTTCGACGATCCGTGGGGCCGCCCCCTGCTCGGGGTGCGCCGCGACGTCACCCGCCGAGCATGCGCGGAACTGGGGTACGCGCCCTACGAGGACGCGCACAACAGCGACCGGCGCTTCACCCGGGTTCGGCTGCGCGAGGAGGTGCTGCCGCTGCTCGAGGACGTGCTCGGGGGTGGGGTCGCGTCCGCCCTGGCGCGCACGGCCGGGCAGCTGCGCGAGGACGAGGACGTGCTGGAGGAGCTGGCCCTGCACCGGCTCACGGACGCCCGGGCCGGGGCCGGTCTTTCCGTGGACGCCCTCGCCGGCACTCCCGTGGCGGTGCGACGGCGGGTCCTGCGGCGATGGCTGCTCGAGTCGGGGGCGTCGGCGCCGACGGACCGCACGCTGCGGGCCGTCGACGAGCTGATCGGCCGGTGGCGCGGGCAGGGCGCGGTGGCGGTGGGCGGCGGGCCGGAGCCTGGCGTCAGGTTGGTGGTCACGCGTCGGCGTGGCAGGCTGATCGTCGAGTTCGTCGGCCGGCGACAGGGTGCGGACGACTGAGGGAAGGCAGGAAGAACCCGGTGTACGAGAACGACATCGCGTCGGTACTGATCTCCGAGGACCAGATCAAGCAGCGCACGAAGGAGCTGGCCGAGACCATCGCCACGCGCTACCCGGTGGGCGCACCCGAGGGTGACCTGCTGCTCATCGGCGTGCTCAAGGGCGCGATCTTCTTCATGACCGACTTCGCGCGGGCGTTGCCGATCCCCAGCCAGATGGAGTTCATGGCGGTCAGTTCGTACGGGTCGTCCACGTCCTCGTCCGGCGTGGTGCGCATCCTCAAGGACCTCGACAAGGACATCGCCGGCCGGAACGTGCTGATCGTCGAGGACATCATCGACTCCGGCCTCACGCTGTCCTGGCTCATGCGCAACCTCTCCTCGCGCAACCCTGCGTCCCTCGAAGTGGTGACGTTGCTGCGCAAGCCGGAGGCCGTGAAGGTCGACGTCCACGTCGCCGACGTGGGATTCGACATTCCGGACGAGTTCGTCGTCGGCTACGGCCTCGACTACGACGAGCGCTACCGCGATCTCCCGTACATCGGCACCCTCGACCCGAAGGTCTACACCGGCTGATCCGAACTCGGCCCCACCGGCTCGCGCGTCGACCGCGTGGGGGCCATGCCGCGCTGCAGTGCCCGCAGGTCGTCCTCCATGATGCGGAACAACCAGTACACGAGCACGAACGCGGCGATGCTGCCCACCGCCAGCACCCGGACCGCAACGAGAACCTGCTGTATCTCCTCGGGCGAGAGATACGTCACGCCGGCGACCCCGACGAGCGGCACGGCCGCCGCGAGCGCCAGGTAACGCACACTGCGCCGGTGCAGCCCCTCGAGTTCGCGGGCGTCCGTGGCGTCGGTCGCCCCGTGCGGCAGGAACGCCGGATACAACGATCGCACCATGTAGAAGGCGACCAGGAAGAACGGGTAGGCGACGGCGATCGCGCCGCACACCAGGATCGACGTGAGGAAGTGCGCGGCCGAAGGGCCGTCGATGTTGCCGCCGACGAAGTGCAGCGCGACGGGGAACGCGATGCCCGCGACCGTCCACAGGGTCATCACCACCGCGGCGACGCGGTCGCTGATCAGCAGCGCGTCGTGCCGGGCCCGGGCGAGTTCCACCGCGTCGTAGCTGCGGCCGCGGTGCAGGCCGCGCGGCACGGTGATCAGCCGTCGGCACAGGTACACGATGATCACCGTGCCGAGGGGGAAGGTGATCCCGTTGATGATCAGCGCCAGCTGTTCGAACTCGCGCTGGGTGTCCGGTGGGAGCCGGTCGACGATCAGGTTCGCATTGTGCTGGTAGTTGTACAGGGCGGCCAGCACGTTCGGGATCGCGATCGCGGCCGTGAGGATCGGCACCACGGGTCGGCGCAACCGGGCCCGCCAGCTGCGCGGCGGCGGGTCGACGAGGTCCCGGGCCCGCGGATCGAGACACAGGTCGAACTGCTGGGCCAGCTCCGCGCCCGACGCCCACCGATCCGCCGGATCCGGCTCGAGGCACTTCGCGAGCACCCGGAGCAGCGTCTGGGGGCAGTCGGCCGGCACCCGCTCGCGTGCAGCCGCGGTCAGTCCCGAGCGGCGCCGCGCGAGCATGGTCTCGAGCGCGGGCAGGGTCTCGGCGCCCAGATCCTCCTCGCTGTTGGGCCGGCCGCCGGTGAGCAGTTCCCACAGCATCACCCCGAGCGCGTAGATGTCGCTGCGGGTGTCCATGTCCGCGGCGGTGCCGGGCAGCCCGGGATGGCACGCCTCGAGCTGTTCGGGCGACATGTAGGCCAGGGACCCGCCGAGATACGCCACGGCGGACGTGCCGCCGACGGACTCGGCGAAGCTGATGTTGAAGTCGGCGAGCTTGGGCACGCCCTCCGCGGTGAGCAGGACGTTGGCGGGCTTGACGTCGCGATGCAGCACTCCGCGCCGATCGGCGTAGTCCAGCGCGGAGGCGAGCCGGCGGCCGAGCCACGCGACGGTCTCGGGCCAGGTCAGGCTCTCGAGCTGGCTGCGCACGGTCGACTCGGCGGGCCGGATCTCACCCTTTTCGGCGAGGGTCTCGTCGACGACATCGAGCAGGAGCCGGCCGCTGCGCTGCTCCGGCGGAGTGGTGCGCACCCGGTGCAGCACTCGCAGCAGCGTCCCGCCCGGCAGATACTGCATGTACAGCAGCCGCAGGCCGTGTTCCGGCAGGATCCGCTGGTCGAAGACGCGGACGATGTAGTCGTGGTCGAGCTGGGCGAGGGTCTGCGCCTCGGTGCCGCGGTCGGGGGAGATCTTCACCGCGACGAGCCGCTGCATCGAGTGCTGCCGGGCGAGGAACACGCGGCCGAAGGCGCCGCGGCCGAGGTTGGTGAGCAGGTCGAAGTCGTCGATCCGGTTCCCGGCCTCGACGTCGTCGATGCCGGTGGGGACGCGGACCGGGAAGGGCTCGGTCGTCGACTCGCCGGGAGGACCGGCCCCTGCCGTGCGGGCCGGTTCGGTGGGCGCATCCGCGGTGCGCATGAGGTCCACGGCTGCGGTACGGGTGGGGTCGGCCGCAACCGTTCGGGTCGGCTCGGCCGCAACCGTTCGGGTCGGCTCGGCCTCGGTGGTTCGGGTCGGGTCGGCCTCGGTTGCAGCGTCCGGCTCCTGCATGGCCATTCGAAATGATAACCACGCCGCGGCCCGTGACCGCAGGCACCTGACGCGACCGGGAACCCCCGGGTGCTCTCGGACGTTGACCCTTGGGACCGTGCGACCGCGCGAGGGCAACGCTGCGCGTCCACGCGGTAACCTTGCGGTGTCCGGTTCGTCGCCGGACTCCTCGGGACGACCACGATGATGACCGCACTATCGAAAGGACCGGCCGGCCGGGCCGAACCTGTATGAACCGCAAGACAGTGTTCCGTAATCTGGCGATCGTCGCCGGCATCCTGTTGGTCATCTACGCCTTCAGCTACTTCGGCGACGACACCCGCGGTTTCGCCAAGGTGGACACGTCTGTCGCGATCGCCCAGCTCGACGCGAACAACGTCAGCCGGGCGCAGATCGACGACCGCGAGCAGCAGGTTCGCCTGTGGCTGAAGAGCGGCAACGAGGCGACCGGAGACAACACCGAGATCCTCGCGAAGTACCCGGAGTCGGCGTCCGAGCAGATCTTCGACAAGGTCGCCGGCGCGGGCCTCGAGAAGTTCGACACCACCGTCACCCAGGAGAGCTGGCTGACGTCGATCCTGCTGTTCGTGCTCCCGATGATCATCCTGCTCGGGGTGTTCTTCTTCGTGATGAGCCGCATGCAGGGCGGCGGCCGCGGCGGCATGATGGGCTTCGGCAAGTCCAAGGCCAAGCAGCTGTCCAAGGACATGCCCAAGACCACGTTCGCCGACGTCGCCGGTGCGGACGAGGCCGTCGAAGAGCTGTACGAGATCAAGGACTTCCTCCAGAACCCGGCGCGCTACCAGGCCCTCGGCGCGAAGATTCCGAAGGGCGTGCTGCTGTACGGACCTCCCGGCACGGGCAAGACGCTGCTCGCCCGCGCGGTCGCCGGCGAGGCCGGTGTCCCGTTCTTCACCATCTCCGGTTCGGACTTCGTGGAGATGTTCGTCGGCGTCGGCGCGTCCCGCGTGCGTGACCTGTTCGAGCAGGCCAAGCAGAACAGCCCGTGCATCATCTTCGTCGACGAGATCGACGCGGTCGGCCGCCAGCGTGGCGCCGGCCTCGGCGGTGGCCATGACGAACGCGAGCAGACGCTCAATCAGCTGCTCGTCGAGATGGACGGCTTCGGGGACCGGCAGGGCATCATCCTCATCGCCGCCACCAACCGTCCCGACATCCTGGATCCGGCCCTGCTGCGTCCGGGCCGGTTCGACCGGCAGATCCCGGTCAGCAATCCCGATCTCGCCGGGCGCCGGGCGATCCTGCGGGTGCATTCCAAGGGCAAGCCGCTCGACCAGAACGCCGACCTCGAGGGGCTGGCCAAGCGCACGGTCGGCATGTCCGGTGCCGACCTGGCCAACGTCGTGAACGAGGCCGCGCTGCTCACCGCGCGCGAGAACGGCACCGTGATCACCGAGGCCTCGCTCGAGGAGTCGGTGGACCGCGTGATCGGCGGCCCGCGGCGCAAGAGCCGCATCATCAGCGAGCACGAGAAGAAGATCACCGCCTACCACGAGGGCGGGCACACGCTCGCCGCCTGGGCGATGCCGGACATCGAGCCGGTGTACAAGGTGACGATCCTCGCCCGTGGCCGCACCGGTGGTCACGCGATGACCGTCCCCGAGGACGACAAGGGCCTGATGACCCGCTCGGAGATGATCGCCCGCCTGGTGATGGCAATGGGTGGCCGCGCCGCCGAGGAACTCGTGTTCCACGAGCCGACGACGGGTGCCTCCTCCGACATCGACCAGGCCACCAAGATCGCCCGTGCGATGGTCACCGAGTACGGCATGAGCGCCCGCCTCGGCGCCGTCCGCTACGGGCAGGAACACGGCGATCCGTTCCTCGGCCGCTCGATGGGCGTGCAGTCCGACTACTCGCACGAGGTGGCCCGCGAGATCGACGAGGAGGTGCGCAACCTCATCGAGGCCGCGCACACCGAGGCGTGGGCGATCCTCAACGACTACCGCGACGCGCTGGACCTGCTCGCCGGTGAGCTGCTCGAGCACGAGACTCTCACCCGCAAGGATCTCGAGCGGATCCTGGCCTCCGTCGAGAAGCGGCCACGGATCACCGAGTTCAACGACTTCGGTGGGCGCACGCCGTCGGACAAGCCTCCGATCAAGACGCCGGCCGAGCTGGCGAAGGAACGCGGCGAGCCGTGGCCGCCGGAAGCGGTGCGTCCGTCCTTCACCAAGCCCGCCCAGCCGCAGCCACAGCCGCAGCCCGCGGCGCCGACGAACGGGCATCCGGCGCCGGTGCCGGCGCCCGCGTCGGAGCCCCTGCCGGGATTCGGGCAGCCGCCGCACCAGGGTGGGCCGCGCCACGCGACCCGGCCCGACTACGGCGCGCCGGCCGGCTGGTCGGCACCCGGCTGGCCGCCTGCCGACTCCGAGCAGCCGCCGCAGAGCACCTATCCTGGGTATCCGCAATGGACCCAGCCGGCGCGCCCGGCCGACGACGACGAGCGACGGGCCGGCCGGAACGTGGCTCCCGAGCCACCGCCGACGCAGCCGTGGGAGGGGCCGGCCGGTCCGCGCTGAGTCCGAGTCAACGAGAGTGGAGGTACGGTCCGGTGTCGGTGAATCACCTGGATTCCGAAGCGGATTCCGCGTCGATCGGCGGTGACGGCAAGGTTCTGCGCAGCCTGGAGTCGGGCCGGACCTTCGATCAGGCCCGCGCGGAGGCGGCCGTCCGGGAACTGTTGATCGCGGTGGGGGAGGACCCCGAGCGCGAGGGTCTGCTCGACACCCCGGCGCGCGTCGCACGGGCGTACCGGGAGATGTTCGCCGGCCTGTACACCGATCCGGACTCGGTCCTGGACAAGACCTTCGACGAGGGCCATCAGGAACTCGTCCTGGTGCGTGACATCCCGATGTACTCCACGTGCGAGCACCACCTGGTCTCGTTCCACGGCGTCGCCCACGTGGGCTACATTCCCGGTCGCACCGGCCGGGTGACCGGGTTGTCGAAGCTGGCGCGGGTGGTGGACCTGTACGCCAAGCGCCCGCAGGTGCAGGAGCGGCTGACCAGTCAGATCGCGGATGCGCTCGTGCGCAAGCTCGATCCGGTCGGGGTGATCGTCGTCGTCGAGGCCGAGCACCTGTGCATGGCCATGCGGGGGATCCGCAAGCCCGGGGCGAGCACCACCACCTCGGCGGTGCGGGGGCTGCTGCAGACCAACTCGGCGTCGCGCGCCGAGGCTCTGGATCTGATCCTCCGCCGGTGAGCGCGCTCCCGAACCCCGGGCGCCCGGTGGTGATGGGCGTGCTGAACGTGACGCGGGATTCGTTCTCGGACGGCGGCCGGTACCTCGACCGCGACGCGGCGGTCGCGCACGGTCTGGAACTGCGCGACCTCGGCGTGGACATCGTCGATGTCGGCGGCGAATCCACCCGTCCCGGAGCGGCCCGCGTCGACCCGGAGGTCGAGGCCGGGCGCGTCGCGCCGGTCATCGCCGCCCTGAGCGCCGCCGGCATCCCCACGAGCGTCGACACCATGCGCGCGTCCGTGGCCGAGGCTGCGATCGAGGCCGGCGTCACCATCGTCAACGACGTCTCGGGTGGGCGCGCCGACTCCCGCATGGCCGCGGTCGTGGCGTCGGCCGGCGTGCCGTGGATCCTCATGCATTGGCGGCCCGCGGGCGGCTTCGTGCACGCCGGCGGGTCCACCCACTACGACGACGTGGTCCGTGAGGTCCGCGGTGAGCTGATGGTGCAGGTGGATGCCGCGCTCGCGGCAGGCGTGGAGCCGGCGAACATCATCCTCGATCCCGGGCTCGGCTTCGTGAAGGACGCCGACCACAACTGGGAACTGCTGCATCGGCTGCCCGAGCTGACCGAGCTCGGCTACCCGGTGCTGATCGGCGCGTCGCGCAAACGGTTCCTCGGATCCCTGCTCGCCGCCCCCGACGGCACGATCCGGCCACCCGGCGGCCGCGAGGTGGCCACCGCGGTCGTGTCGGCGCTCGCGGCGGAGCGCGGGGCCTGGGGGGTGCGCGTGCACGACGTGCGGGGGTCGCTCGACGCCGTCGCCGTGGTCGGCGCGTGGCAGCGCGGCCGTGCGGCGGGAGGACCGGCGTGAGCGACCGGATCGAACTGCGCGGACTGCGCGTACGCGGCCACCACGGCGTGTTCGACCACGAGAAGCGCGACGGTCAGGACTTCCTGATCGACATCGTCGCGTGGCTCGATCTCGCGCCGGCCGCGGCGAGCGACGCCCTCGACGACACCCTGCACTACGGCATCCTTGCCGAGCGGGCCGCCGCCATCGTCGCCGGCCCGTCGCGGGACCTCATCGAGACCGTCGCCGGGGAGATCGCCGACGACGTCCTCACCGATCCGCGGGTCACCCGGGTCGAGGTCACCGTCCACAAGCCGTCGGCGCCGATCCCGCTGACCTTCGCGGACGTGGCGGTGGTGGTCGATCGCACCCGGAGCGGCTCGTGAGCCGGGCGGTGCTGTCCATCGGGTCGAACATCGGGGACCGGCCGGCGCACCTGCGTTCGGTCACCGAGGCGCTCGCCGATCGGATCGTGGCCGTGTCGCCGGTGTACTCGACCGCGCCGTGGGGCGGGGTCGAGCAGCAGGACTTCCTCAACGCCGTCGTCGTCGCGGAGGACCCGTCGCTGGACTGCCGCGGCTGGCTCGAGCTGGGCCGGCAGCTCGAGGCCGCCGCCGACCGGGTCCGGGAGCAGCGGTGGGGGCCGCGCAGCCTCGACGTCGACGTGGTCACCTGCCACGACTCGGACGGTAACGAGGTTCTCAGCGACGATGCCGAACTGACCCTGCCGCATCCGCGCGCCCACCTGCGCGCCTTCGTGCTCGTCCCGTGGTGGGACGTCGAACCCCAGGCGACGCTGACGGTCGACGGCACTCGACGGCCGTTGACGGAGTGGCTCGCCGCCCTCGACGTCGACGAACGCGAAGGGGTGCGCCGCACCGAGTACCGGCTGGAGCCGCCGCGGTGATGAAGGCGACGCGTATCCGGGACCTGGTGGCGCTGGCGGTGCTCGCCGCCGTCGCGGCGTGGTTGCTGGCGCGCGGCCTGTACGGCACGTTGCCGCCGATCCCCGTCTACGCGGGGGCGTCGCTGTATCCGGTCGCGATCGTCGAGGTGGTGCTCGCGTTCATGATCCGTTCCCGGGTGGGCAAGCACGAGATCGGCGACGGGCCGCACCAGTTGCATCCCATCACCGCGGCCCGCGCGGTGGCGCTGGCGAAGGCGTCGGCTCTGGTCGGGGCGGCCAGCGCGGGCATCTGGGCAGGTTTCCTGCTGTACCTGGTGCCGCAGCGACCGGTGCTGCAGGCCGCGGTCGAGGACAGCGCCGGGGTGATCGTCGGGCTGCTCGCCGGCGTGGCGCTCGCGGTTGCCGCGCTGTGGCTCGAACATTGTTGCCGGACACCGGAAGACCCGGACGAGCCCGCGACCTGACCGGGGCGGCGAATCGTGTGCGCTCGGCTCTCGGGACACGGCGGACGCGCCCAGTAGTCTGGAACCCATGGGGACTCCGGTGCGAACGAGGAAGGGCCGTCGGTCACGGCGCAGCGCGAGTTCTGTGATCGTGGCGGCGCTGCTCGCCCTGGCGTTGATCGCGTCGCTGTTCCTGGTCTTCAGCGACAGCGTCCAGCTGCTGCGCGTCGGTCTGGTCCTCGCGTTGTGGGCCGCCACCGTCGGCGCGATCGCGATGACGAAGTACCGTCGCGAGTCGGCGCTGGACCGTGCCAAGGTCCGGGATCTGCAGACCGTGTACGAGTTGCAGCTCGAACGGGAGATCGCGGCGCGGCGCGAGTACGAGCTGACCGTCGAGGAGAAGGTCAGGTCGGAGCTGCGGATCGATGCCGACCAGATGGCGGCCCTGCGCGCCGAGCTCGGTGCTCTGCGCCGCAACCTCGAGGTGCTTTTCGAGGGCCGGCTGCCCGAGGACCGGGCGGCGTTGTGGGCGGGCCGGGGACAACTGCAGGAGCTCGGCGGGGGGAACTTCCGGGTGACGGCCGCGCCCCGTCCGGCGGGCCCGTTCTTCGCCTCGCCCGACGACGAGCCGGTGACCGCCGAGACGACGGTGGTCACCGACGGCGACACGACGACGGCCGTGCCCCGCCGGCCGGCGGGCGCGACGGCCGCTCCCGGCGGATCCAAGGACACGGAACGGCGGGACCGGGCCGAGTCGGAGGATCGGGCCGAGTCCGGGTCGCAGCCGGAGGAGCCCGAGGAGCAGGCCGAGGCCCCCGAGGCGGACCACGACGCCGAGCCCACAGGCCGGCGCGCCCGGCGACGGCAGCCGGACGGTGCCGGCGAGGGGGCGCACAGCCAGGGCCGCACGGTCGCGGAGATCCTCGCCGCCCTGTCCGCCGAGCGCTGAGCGTTCGCCGCGCCGGGTGAGGCGCAGATCACGTTCCCCTCCCATGGCCGGGGTTGCTCGGGCCGCGCTATTGTCGGTCGGAACGTCTGGTACCCGCCGAGCGGGACTGGAACGAACGAGAGGACTCCCGTGACCTCCTTCGGGATCACAAACGAGCCTGCGCCTGCACGACTGACGGTCGGAATCGTTTCCGCCGGGCGGGTGGGCACGGCAATCGGCGCGGCACTCGAACGCGTCGGACACCTGGTCGTGGCCTGTTCCGCCGTATCCGAACTGTCCAAGCACCGCGCCCGCACCCGACTCCCGGACACCGAGATCGTCCCTGTCGACGAGGTCGCCGCCCGCTGCGACCTGCTGCTTCTCGCCGTTCCGGACTCGGAACTCCACTCGCTCGTCCGCGGGCTCGCCGCCACCGGCTCCGTCTCGCGCGGCACGATCGTCGCCCACACCTCCGGCGCGAACGGCATCGGCATCCTCGCTCCGCTGACCGAGCAGGGCATCGTGCCGCTCGCCATCCACCCGGCGATGACCTTCACCGGGCACGACGAGGACACTGCCCGGCTCGCGTCGGCGTGCTTCGGCATCACGGCCGCCGACGACATCGGCTACGCGATCGCCCAGTCCCTCGTGCTCGAGATCGGTGGCGAACCGGTGCGCGTCCGCGAGGAGCGGCGCGCGCTGTACCACGCCGCGCTCGCACACGGCAGCAACCACCTCGTCACCCTCGTGGTGGATGCGGTGGAGGCGCTGCGGGTGGCGCTCGAGGGCGACGAACTGCTCGGCCAGCAACTCGTCGACGACGCGCCCGGCGGTGTCGCCGAACGGGTGCTGCAGCCGCTGTTGTCGGCGGCCCTCGACAACGCGTTGCGCCGGGGGCCGTCCGCGCTGACCGGTCCCGTCGCCCGCGGCGACGCGCGGGCCGTGGCCACGCACCTGCGGGTGCTCGGGGAGGTCGATCCCCGGATCGCTGCCGGATACCGCGCGATGTCCCTGCGTTCCGCGCAGCGCGCCGGGGCGAAACCCGAACTGATGGAGATCCTCGAAGGGGCTGATCACGGTGAGTGAAACGCAACAGGGCGGCTACGCGCGCGGCGAACTGACCGTGCACCACGACCCCGCCGCCCTGACCAAGGTCACCAAGGCGCTGCGTGGCGTCGGCCGCACGGTCGCCCTCGTGCCGACGATGGGTGCCCTGCACGCCGGTCACCTGGAGCTCGTCCGGCAGGCGAAGCTCACCGGTGCCGTGGTGGTGGTGTCCGTCTTCGTCAATCCGTTGCAGTTCGGGGCCGGTGAGGATCTCGACGCCTACCCGCGCACCCTCGACGCCGACCTGGAGCTGCTGCGGGAGGCCGGCGTCGAGCTGGCGTTCGTGCCGTCGGTGTCCGCGATGTACCCGAAGGGCCGGCGGACCGTGATCCATCCCGGGCCGCTGGGGGCGGAACTCGAGGGCGGCAGCCGGCCGACGCATTTCGCGGGGATGCTCACGGTGGTGGCGAAGCTGCTGCAGATCGTCGCCCCCAACGTCGCCTTCTTCGGCGAGAAGGACTACCAGCAGCTCGCCCTGATCCGGCAGATGGTGGAGGACCTGAACTTCGACGTCCGCATCGTGGGGGTGCCCACGGTGCGTGAGCAGGACGGGCTGGCGCTGTCCTCACGCAACCGCTACCTGGATCCGGACCAGCGCCGGGTCGCCACCGTGCTGTCCGCGGCGCTGGTCGCCGGGGCGCACGCCGCCGCGGGCGGTCCCGAGGCGGTGCTCACCACCGCGCGCGAGGTGCTCGCCGCCGCGCCCGAGGTGCAGCTGGACTACCTCGAGCTGCGCGGGGCGGACCTCGGGCCCGCGCCGGAACGCGGTGACGGCCGGCTGCTGATCGCCGCGCGGATCGGCACCACCCGGCTCATCGACAACGTCGGTGTCGCGATCGGCACCGGATTCCTCGAACGCGAGACCGGCCCGGTCGACGCGTCCACCCCCGACGACCTGCTCACCCGCCGATAGCGCGTCCGGCACGAAAAAGCTGAGGAGACACCATGTTCCGCACGATGATGAAGTCGAAGATCCACCGCGCCACGGTGACCCACGCCGATCTGCACTATGTGGGTTCGGTGACCGTCGACCAGGACCTGATGGACGCCGCGGACCTGCTCGAGGGCGAGCAGGTCGCCATCGTCGACATCGACAACGGCAACCGCCTCGAGACCTATGTCATCGCCGGCGAGCGCGGCTCCGGCATCATCGGGATCAACGGTGCGGCAGCGCGTCTCGTGAGTCCTGGTGATCTGGTCATCCTCATCGCCTACGGCGTGATGAACGAGCAGGAGTGCCGCGACTACGCTCCGCGCGTCGTTTTCGTCGACGCGGACAACCGGCAGGTCGAGCTCGGTAACGACCCGGCGCACGCGCCGGAGGGTTCCGGCCTGATCACCCCGCGCATGCTCGCCACTCTCGACTCCGGTTCGTTGGTGTAGCAGTGCTTCTCGCTGTCGACGTCCGGAACACGAACGTCGTCCTGGGTCTGTTCACCGGCAGCGGATCGCACGCGAAGCTGTTGCGGGACTGGCGGATGCGTACCGATCCGCGCATGACCGCCGACGAGCTCGCGCTCATCTTCCGTGGTCTGCTCGGCGGGTACGTCGATCAGATCACCGGCGTGACCGCGTTGTCCACGGTGCCGTCGGTGCTGCGTGAGATCCGGGTGATGCTGGGCCGCTACTGGGAACACGTGCCGCACGTGGTCGTCGAGCCGGGCGTACGCACCGGGGTGCCGCTGCTCGTCGACAACCCCAAGGAGGTCGGCGCCGATCGCATCGTCAACAGCCTTGCGGCACATCACTTCTACGACCGGCCATGCATCGTGGTGGACTTCGGGACGTCCACGTGCGTGGACGTGGTCTCGGCGAAGGGCGAGTTCCTCGGCGGCATCATCGCCCCCGGAATCGAGGTGTCGATGGACGCGCTGGCCTCGCAGTCCGCGGCGCTGCGCAAGGTGGAACTGCTGCGCCCGCGCGCCGTGGTCGGCAAGAACACCGTCGAATGCATGCAGTCCGGTGCGGTTTTCGGATTCGCCGGAATGGTCGACGGGCTGGTGCGCCTGGTGCGTGCCGAGCAGCGCGGGTTCGAGGGTGACGACGTCGCGGTCATCGGGACCGGCGACCGTGCGCCGTTGATCATGCCGGAGTCCGAGACGCTCGAGCACCACGAACCGGACCTGACGCTGGAGGGCCTGCGCCTGGTGTACGAACGCAATCTCGCACGGCGCGGCGCCCGATCCGCCGCCGTGGGTTCCGCCCGCCGCGATCCTGTGCAAGAATAGTCGCCGTGATCCGCTGCATGAGCGCCCAGGAGTGTTGTCGAGGCTGACGTCCGCCTCGATCGTTCACACATACCTGGAGTCACCCTCATGCGCACTGCGCTCGCTGCATCTTTCGTCGCCGCACCCGTTCACCCGCTTCCGCTCACCACCGAGCGCACCTATCCGGCCGGGCTGGCCGCGACCGTCGCGCGCGGCGCGGTGGTCGTCGACATCCGCACCCACGCCGAACGCGCCGTCCAGGGCACCCTGCCCGGGGCGCTGGCCATCTCCGCCGACCTGCTGCCCCGGCGCCTGCACCCCACCAGCGACGAGCGCCTGGCGGTGGCCGTCGACCGCGACGTCGAGTGGGTCGTGGTCTCGGCCTCCGGCACGGAGACCGACGCCGTCGTCGCCGTGTTGCAGGCCCTCGGACTGCGCCGCGTCACCGGCCTCGTCGGCGGGTACGCGGCCCTCGCGGCGGTCGGGGCGACCGGTGCGATCACCGCGGCCCCGCACGTCGAGGACGACGTGGCGCGCGTCACCGCGCACTGACCCGGCGGGCGCCGGCGCCGGGGCCGGCGCCCCGGGCACGTCGGTCCCGCGCAGGCGCTCGAGGCGGTCCGATAGTCTGGTCACCCGTGAGTGATGCACCCGTTCAGCAGTCCGACGACACCCCCGAGCAGATCCGCATCCGCCGCGAGAAGCGCGAACGGATCCTGGCGCAGGGCAAGGACGCGTACCCCGTCGTCGTGCCCCGCACTCACACCCTCGCGGAGATCCGGGAGAAGTACCCGGACCTCGAGCCCGACACCGCCACCGGTGAGCACGTCGGCGTCGCGGGCCGGGTCATCTTCTTCCGCAACACGGGCAAGCTGTGCTTCGCCACGTTGCAGGAGGGCGACGGCACCCAGTTGCAGGCGATGATCAGCCTGAACGGCGCCGGCGAGGAGTCACTGGCGGCGTGGAAGCACGACGTGGACCTGGGCGATTTCGTGTTCGTGCACGGCGAGGTCATCAGCTCTCGGCGCGGCGAGCTCAGCGTGATGGCGGACTCGTGGCAGATGGCCGCCAAGGCCCTGCGGCCGCTGCCGGTGGCGCACAAGGAGATGAACGAGGAGACCCGGGTCCGGCAGCGCTACGCCGACCTGATCGTGCGTCCCGAGGCCCGCGCCAACGCCCGCATGCGTGTCGCGGTGGTGCGCGAGTTGCGCAACGCGCTCGAGCGGCGCGGCTTCCTGGAGGTCGAGACCCCGATGCTGCAGACCCTGCACGGCGGCGCGACGGCCCGCCCGTTCGTCACCCATTCGAACGCCCTCGACATGGATCTGTATCTGCGCATCGCGCCGGAGCTGTTCCTCAAGCGCTGCGTGGTGGGCGGCATCGAGAAGGTCTTCGAGATCAACCGCAACTTCCGCAACGAGGGTGCCGACTCCACGCACTCGCCCGAATTCGCGATGCTCGAGACGTACGAGGCATACGGCACGTACGACGATTCGGCGACGATGACCCGCGAGCTCATCCAGGAGGTGGCGATGGCGGTGTTCGGCACCCACGTCGTCACCCTCGCCGACGGCACCGAATACGACCTCGGCGGCGAGTGGAAGACGATGGAGATGTACCCGTCGCTGTCGGCGGCCATCGGAACCGAGGTCACGCCCGGCACGTCGCTGGAGGAGCTGCACGCCCTCGCCGACCGGGTGGGTCTCGAGGTCCCGGAAGGCAAGGGCTGGGGCCACGGAAAGCTCGTCGAGGAGCTGTGGGAGCACCAGTGCGGCGACCAGTTGCACGAGCCGACGTTCGTGCGGGACTACCCCGTCGAGACCTCGCCCCTCACGCGGCAGCACCGCAGCAAGAACGGTGTGACCGAGAAGTGGGATCTGTACGTGCGCGGTTTCGAGCTCGCTACCGGCTACTCGGAGCTCGTCGACCCCGTGATCCAGCGGGAGCGGTTCGTCGACCAGGCGCGGCTGGCCTCGGCCGGTGACGACGAGGCGATGGTTCTCGACGAGGACTTCCTCGCGGCGATGGAACAGGGTATGCCTCCGACGACCGGAACCGGCATGGGAATCGACCGTTTGCTGATGGCGCTGACGGGCCTCGGAATCCGGGAAACAATCCTGTTCCCAATTGTTCGCCCGGCGAGGTAATTGATCGCATTCGTTTTCCGTATTGCCATGAATTGATTCCCGGGTATTGTTGTCTCGTACCGCGGGGGGCCGCGCTTCTTCATTCGAGAGGATTTGCAGCACATGGCAAAGAAGGTCACCGTTACCCTGATCGACGACGTGGACGGGGAGACGGCGGCGGACGAGTCCGTGGAATTCGGGCTCGACGGAGTCACCTACGAGATCGATCTGTCCGAAGACAACGCGGCCAAGCTCCGGGAAGAATTGGAGTTCTGGGTCACTCATGCCCGCAAGGTGGGTGGCCGTAAGCGCGCGAAGGTCGTGCCCACCGCGCCCGCTCCCCGTAAGTCTTCTCGCGGCGGCACGGACAGGGAACGTACCGCGGAAATTCGGGAATGGGCCCGTAACAACGACATGCCCGTCTCGGCCCGAGGCCGTATCTCCGCCGAAATCATCGAGGCGTACAACAAGGCGCACTGAGCCGGAAGCGCCGCCTTCCGTCCGACCGAGGCGATATCCGCGACAACTGTCGTGGATATCGCCTCGTCGTCGTGTCTCGCGGAATCCTTTCCTTATTCATGCGAAAAGCCGAAACGGTCGGTCGGAACGGGCCGCCGCCGGGAAGTGGAGACACGCGTCACACCCGCCCGGCATTCCGTCCGTCGCGGCGGAAACGGCGGTATCGCCGGGTAGCGTGTCGGCCATGGGAGAGCGGATTACCGTCCCGGGTGAGACGTGCTGGCGGGTCGATCGTGCCGATCGCCTCGCCTGCATCGTCGACGCCGCCGATTATTTCCGATACGCCAAGTCGGCGATGCTGCAGGCGCGCCGGCGGATCCTCCTCGTCGGGTGGGACTTCGACACGAGGATCAAGCTCGAACCCGACCGGAAGACCCTCGAGGGCCCGAACCGGCTCGGCGCATTCCTCAAGTGGCTGCCGCAGCAGCACCCGGATCTCGAGGTGTTCCTGCTGAAGTGGAACATCGGCGCATTCGCGGCCATCGGGCGTGGGATGACACCGGTCTTCGTGCTCAACTGGATGAGCGACCCGCGGCTCCGGCTCGAGATCGACGGCGCCCACCCTGTGGGAGCGGCGCACCACCAGAAGATCATCGTGATCGACGACGCCGTCGCGTTCTGCGGAGGCATCGACATGACCGTCGACCGCTGGGACACCAGCGAGCATCCGGACCACAGCCGCTACCGGCGGGAGCCGAACGGCCGCCGGTACGGGCCGTGGCACGACGTGACGACCGCGGTGGACGGCGCGGCCGCCCGCACGATCGGCGAACAGGCACGCGCCCGGTGGAAGGCTGCAACGGGGGAGGACCTCGAACCGGTCGACACCGGGCACACGATCTGGCCCGACGGGCTGCGCCCGGCACTGCGCGACGTCGACGTCGCCGTCGCACGGACCCTCCCCGAACTCGGCGACCGGGCGGAGGTCCGGGAGATCGAGGCCCTCTACCTGGCAGTGATCGCCGGCGCCCGCCGCACGCTCTACCTGGAGAGCCAGTACCTGGCGTCCCGGACCCTCGCCGAGGCGCTCGCGAAGCGGCTGCGGGAACCGGACGGCCCGCAGATCGTGCTGGTCCTGCCGCGCAACGCCGAGGGCTGGCTCGAGCAGAAGGCGATGGACGGCGCCCGCCGCAAGCTGCTGCACATGCTGTGGAACGCCGACGTCCACGGCCGGTTCGCCGCCTACTACCCCGTCACCGCGGGCGGGGCGCCGATCTACGTGCACGCCAAGGTCGTCGTCATGGACGACGTGCTGCTGCGCATCGGCTCGTCGAACCTGAACAACCGGTCCCTGGGCTTCGACACCGAGTGCGACCTCTTCGTCGAAGCGGACCACGAGGGCGACCACATCAGCCGCGCGGTGGTCGAGATGCGGGAGCGCCTGCTGTCCGAGCACCTCGGGGTGGCCCCGGACGACGTCGCGTCCGCCGTCCGGTCCGAAGGTTCGCTCGTCGCCGCGGTGGAGCGGCTGCGCGGACCCGGCCGGACCCTCGCACGATTCGAGCCGGGCACCGTCGCCGACGAGGACAGCCCCCTCGCGGAGAACGAACTCGTCGACCCGGAACGCGCCCCGCAGCGCATGGGACAGCGCCTTCGCCGGCTGATGCCCCGCTGAGCAGCGTGTTCGCTGCTGGCGTACACGGGGGCGGGAACGCGGTGCCGACGTGCAGCGTTACCCCTCGTAGCCGGAGTTGCCGCCGGCGCCGATCGGGTGGAGGGGCAGCGCCTCGAAACGGCGGCAACTAGAGTGTCAAGTGGGGTCGTGGAACCTGGTTCCACTCGACGACTCGAGTGCCGGAGCGAAACGCGGCAGCCGGGTCCGGAACGATCCGCGTACCGGACCTGTCGGCCGGAGAGTGTGAGGGAGTGCGATGTTCGAAAGGTTCACCGATCGCGCGCGGCGCGTCGTCGTCCTGGCTCAGGAAGAGGCCAGGATGCTCAACCACAACTACATCGGCACGGAGCACATTCTCCTGGGCCTCATTCACGAAGGTGAGGGCGTAGCGGCCAAGTCGCTCGAATCTTTGGGGATCTCCCTCGAAGGCGTCCGCAGCCAGGTCGAGGAGATCATCGGCCAGGGACAGCAGGCCCCGTCGGGCCACATCCCGTTCACGCCCCGTGCCAAGAAGGTGCTCGAGCTCAGCCTGCGTGAGGCGCTGCAGCTCGGACACAACTACATCGGTACCGAGCACATCCTCCTCGGTCTCATCCGCGAGGGTGAGGGCGTTGCGGCACAGGTGCTCGTCAAGCTCGGTGCGGACCTGAACCGGGTGCGCCAGCAGGTCATCCAGCTGCTCTCCGGATACCAGGGCAAGGAGCCCCAGGAATCCGGTCCCAGCCGTGGCGAGGCCGGCACCCCGTCGACGTCGCTGGTGCTCGACCAGTTCGGCCGCAACCTCACGCAGGCCGCGCTCGAGGGCAAGCTCGACCCCGTCATCGGCCGCGCGAAGGAAATCGAGCGCGTCATGCAGGTCCTGAGCCGTCGCACCAAGAACAACCCGGTGCTCATCGGCGAGCCGGGCGTCGGCAAGACCGCCGTCGTCGAGGGCCTGGCGCAGGCCATCGTGAACGGCGAGGTCCCCGAGACACTCAAGGACAAGCAGCTGTACACCCTCGACCTCGGTTCGCTGGTCGCGGGCAGCCGCTACCGCGGTGACTTCGAGGAACGCCTGAAGAAGGTGCTCAAGGAGATCAACAGCCGCGGCGACATCATCCTGTTCATCGACGAGCTGCATACGCTCGTCGGCGCGGGTGCCGCCGAGGGCGCCATCGACGCGGCGTCGATCCTGAAGCCGAAGCTGGCGCGCGGCGAGCTGCAGACCATCGGTGCCACCACCCTCGACGAGTACCGCAAGTACATCGAGAAGGACGCCGCGCTCGAGCGCCGGTTCCAGCCGGTGCAGGTGGGCGAGCCGACGGTGGAGCACACCATCGAGATCCTCAAGGGCCTGCGCGACCGGTACGAGGCGCACCACCGCGTGTCCATCACCGACAAGGCGCTGGTCGCCGCGGCGAGCCTCGCCGACCGCTACATCAACGACCGTTTCCTGCCGGACAAGGCGATCGACCTCATCGACGAGGCCGGTGCGCGCATGCGCATCCGCCGGATGACCGCGCCGCCGGACCTGCGCGAGTTCGACGACAAGATCGCCGACGCGCGCCGGGAGAAGGAGTCCGCGATCGACGCGCAGGACTTCGAGAAGGCCGCAAACCTGCGCGACAAGGAGAAGCAGCTCGTCGCGCAGCGCGCCGAGCGCGAGAAGCAGTGGCGCGCCGGTGATCTCGACGTCATCGCCGAGGTCGACGAGGAGCAGATCGCCGAGGTCCTCGCCAACTGGACCGGTATCCCGGTGTTCAAGCTCACCGAGGAGGAGACCACCCGTCTGCTCCGTATGGAGGACGAGCTGCACAAGCGGATCATCGGGCAGGAGGACGCCGTCAGGGCTGTCGCCAAGGCGATCCGGCGTACCCGCGCCGGCCTGAAGGACCCGAAGCGTCCCGCCGGTTCGTTCATCTTCGCCGGCCCGTCCGGTGTCGGTAAGACCGAGTTGTCGAAGGCGCTCGCGAACTTCCTGTTCGGCGAGGACGACGCGCTCATCCAGATCGACATGGGCGAGTTCCACGACCGGTTCACCGCGTCGCGGCTCTTCGGTGCCCCTCCGGGCTACGTCGGCTACGAAGAGGGCGGCCAGCTCACCGAGAAGGTGCGCCGCAAGCCGTTCTCCGTGGTCCTGTTCGACGAGATCGAGAAGGCCCACCAGGAGATCTACAACACCCTCCTGCAGGTCCTCGAGGACGGCCGCCTCACCGACGGCCAGGGACGCACGGTCGACTTCAAGAACACCGTGCTGATCTTCACCTCGAACCTCGGTACCGCCGACATCTCGAAGGCGGTCGGCCTGGGCTTCACCAAGGGCTCCGGCGCCGAGTCGAACTACGAGCGGATGAAGCTCAAGGTCAACGACGAGCTGAAGAAGCACTTCCGGCCCGAGTTCCTCAACCGCATCGACGACATCATCGTCTTCCACCAGCTCACGCAGGATCAGATCATCCAGATGGTGGACCTGATGATCGGTCGCGTCGAGGTGCAGCTGAAGAACAAGGACATGGGCATCGAGCTCACCGAGAAGGCGAAGTCCCTGCTCGCGAAGCGCGGCTTCGATCCGGTCCTCGGCGCCCGGCCGCTGCGCCGCACGATCCAGCGCGAGATCGAGGACCAGCTCTCGGAGAAGATCCTCTTCAACGAGATCGGCCCCGGCCAGATCGTCCTGGTCGACGTCGAAGGCTGGGACGGCGAGGGTGCCGGCGAGAACGTGAAGTTCACCTTCACCCCGAGCGAGAAGCCGGCCGAGGTCCCCGACACCCCGGCGGTGGCCCTGGCCAAGGACGCCGAGTAGTCCTGCTCCGACGAACGCCGACGGGCGGCACCCACTGCGGGTGCCGCCCGTCGGCGTTCGGGTGCCCGGATCAGCGCCGCCAGGCCGCGGTGTCCCGCCCGGACCAGTTCGCGAGCCGCTCGACGGGACTCGCGTCCGGCGCCGGCTCGACGGCCGCGCCGAAGGGAACCCGTCCGCCGCGCACGGAGGCCGGGATCTTGCTGCGCGCGACGACGAACGCGGCCTCCACGAGCACCGGATCCGGCTCGGCCGGCAGTCCCGTGGCGACGGCGAGATCCCAGCCGTGCACGAGGGCCTCGTTGAGATTGCTCAGCACGGCGGCGCGGCCGGGCACCGTTCCCCACGGCGCGACGACGGGCCGGTCGAGCAGGTCGTCGTCGCTCCACACGGTCCGGTAGTGGGCCTGCGCCCGCTCGAGTTCGGCGTGCCACGCGTCGTCGGGCACGCCGGTCAGGAACTCCGGAACACTCAGCGGGTCGCCGTCGCCGCCGATCACGCGGCCGCGATCGACGGTGGCGACGAGGTGGCCGAGCAGGGCGCGCACGTCGTAGTCCGGACAGGGCGTCGGGTCGGCCGTCTGTTCGGGGCGGACCTCGTCGATCAGCGTGGCCACCCACGCCAGGGCGTCGCGGTAGAGGGGACGGGGGTCGGACGCGGTGCTCATGTCGGGCCTTTCGGTCGTGTGGTTGCTGCCGGACCCGATCCTGCGCGCGAAACATGACACCTTCTGTCAGGTATTTCTGGGAGAGTTCGGCAGGTGCGAGCCGATCGGTTGCTGTCCCTGGTCCTGCTGCTGCGACACCGCGGCCGGGTGACCGCGCCCGCGATCGCCAGGGAACTGGAGGTCTCGGTGCGTACCGTGCTGCGCGACGTCGAGGCCCTGTCGGCGGCCGGGATCCCCGTCTACGCCGAACGCGGACGCGACGGCGGGTTCGCGCTGCTGCCCGGCTTCACCACCGACCTGACCGGCCTGACCGTCGACGAGGCGACCGCCCTGCTCGCGGCGAGCACGTCGACCACCCCCGACTCGCTCGGCATGGCGTCCGCGTTCGCCTCGGCGATGCGGAAGGTGACCGTCGCGCTGCCCGAGGCGCAGCGCACCGCCGCGGCGCGGGTCGGGGAGCGGATCGTCGTCAGCTCGTCGGGGTGGGTGGTCGATCACCGGCGGGACGAGCACCTCGGCGTCGTGCAGCAGGCCGTGTTCGCCGATCGCCGCCTGCGCATCCGCTACCGCTCCCGCGGCGCCGAGGCGCGGTGGCGGACCGTCGACCCGCTCGGGTTGGTCAGCGCGGCGGGCCGCTGGTATCTGGTGGCGCTGCATCGCGGCGCCGAACGCACCTACCGCCTCTCCCGCATGGAACGGGTGCAACTGCTCGACACCGCCGCTCACCGCCCACCCGACGTCGACCTCGCCCGGATCTGGCAGCGGCGCCGCACCGAGTTCCGGGCCGGCCTGGGCACTGTCACCGCCGCGGTGCGGATCCGGGACCGGCGCCGGGAAGACCTCGCGGCGATCGCGATCCGCGTCGTCGCGCAGCGGCCCACCGGTGACGGCTGGTGGGAGGCCGCGGCGGAGTTCGGCGGGGCTGCCCACGCCGGCGCCGCGATGTGGCAACTCGGCGACGACGCCGAGCTGCTCGGGCCGCCCGGGCTCCGGGAACAGGTCCGGTCGTCGGCCGAGCACCTCGCCGAGCGGCACCGGTAGCCCGGCCCGTCACAGCGCCACCGCGGTTCTCGCCGCCGCAGCCCCGAGGTCCGGGATGCGACGGGCGTCGACGAACGCCTCCTCCGCGATCTGGGCCGCGTAGACCGCCGGGTCGATCCGCGCGACGAGGTCGGCGGTCTGGGTCGCCATGACCCGCAGCGCGGTGAGTTTGCGGTCGAGCGCGAGCCCGTGCAGCCGGACGTGGATCGCGAGCCGCTCTTCGGGCACGCCCGTGGGGCGCTCGTCGCTCATGTACATGCCCCATTCCTCGTAGAGGTCCCGGAACCGGTCGAGATGCTCCACGGTGGGGGTGGCGTACAGCAGCCGGGAACGGCCGCCGCGGGCACGCCAGGCCCGGGTGACCCAGCGGTGCACGGCGGTGTGGTCGGGGTGGTAGGTCATCCCGTCGGCGCCGAAGGTCAGGATCGTGTCGGGGCGGACATCGTCGAGGAGCCGTCCGGCCCACGCGAGACCGGCGTCCTCGTGCTCGGCGAGGGCGCCGTCCGGCAGGCCGAGGACGTGGTGCTCCTCGACACCGAGGACGGCCATGGCGGCGGCCGCTTCCCAGCGGCGGACCCGGCCCAGCCGCTCGGGGGGCCACGAGGCGGGGTCTGCGGTTCCGTGCTCGCCGGCGGTCGCCGAGGCGCACACGACGCGCCGGCCGTCGTCGCGGGCGGCGGCCATGACGCCGGCGGCGAGGTAGGTCTCGTCGTCGGGGTGGGCCCAGATCGACAGGATCGTCCCGGGCAGGGGCAGGGATGTCGTCGCGTTCATGCCTGTCACGGTTCCTGCGGGCCCTGTCCCGGCGCTCCCGCGCGCTCTCGGCGCGCTGTGATCCGGTGGGAGCGCGGTGAGGGCAGGCGGGCGCATCGTCGTGGCCATGGACACCACACTCACCATGAACCCGACCCGAAACCGGACCGCAACCGAGTTGCCGACCGAGATGCTGGAGCGGTTCCGATCCCGTGCCGGCGAACTCGACCGGTCCAACTCCTACTTCGACGAGGACCTCGCCGAGTTGCGGGCCGCCGGCTATCTCGCCGCCGCCGTACCCACCCGCCACGGGGGATGGGGGCTCGATCTGGCCCGGCTGGCCGCGAGCCAGCGGCGCCTCGCCCGTTACGCCCCGGCGACCGCGCTGGCGATGACGATGCACTCCTACTGGATCGGGATCGCCACCGAACTGGAACGCACGGGCGACACGTCGCTCCGCTGGATCCTGGAGGCCGCGGTGGCCGGCGACGTGTTCGCTGCCGGACACGCCGAGACGGGCAACGACATCCCGGTGCTGCTGTCGACGTGCCGGGCGCAGCGCGTGGCGGGCGGCTACCGGCTCACCGGCCGCAAACAGTTCGGCTCCAACGGTCCGGCGTGGCGGTGGCTCGGCGCGCACGCCGTCGACGCGGACGCGGCGGGCGGGCCGCACATCGTGCACGCGTTCGTCGAACGAGGCAGCGCGGGGGTGAAGGTCGTAGAGACGTGGGACACCCTCGGCATGCGGCCCACGCAGAGCCACGACACGGTCCTCGACGACGTCTTCGTGCCCGACGACCGCATCGGGCGGGTCGTCCCCGCGGGCGACGGCAGCGACCCGTTCCTCGTGGCGATGACGATGTGGCCGCTCTCGCTGATGGCCGCGGTGTATCTGGGGATCGCCGACCGCGCCCTGGAACTTTCCGTCCGCAGCGCCCGGCGCAAGACCTCGGTGGCGATCGAGCGGGGCGCGTACGCCTACAACCCGTTCGTGCAGCACCAGGTCGCGGAGATGTACCTCGAGCTGGACGCCGCCTCGGCGACGCTCGACCGGTTCGTCGCGGACCGGGTCGCCGGCACGGACCACGGCGACGAGTGGGTGCCGAAGGTGTATGCGATGAAGTGGCGGGCGGTGGAGGCGGCCAAACGGGTCGTGGACATCGCCCTCGACGTGGCCGGTGGCGCCGGCATGTTCACCGGCAACGAGCTCGAACGCCTCTACCGCGACGTGCGGTGCGGGGGATTCCACCCCGGCAACGACGCGCTGACCCACGAGCTCGTCGGCAAGTCGTTGCTGGGCATTCTCGGCGAACAGCCCAGGTGGTGAGGTCCGGGCTCCCGGCCCGGTCGGTCACAGCGCGCGGAGCGCATGCTCGGCGGCGGCCTCGCCGTCGAGCATCGCGCCGTGTCGTCGCGCCGCCTCGTACGCGTCGTCGCCGAGCTCGGCGCGCAGTCGCGCACCGAGCTCGTCCAGGGCCACCTCGTCGGCGCCGAAGATGCGGTGACCGGCCGCGGTCGCGCGGACGGCCCCCTCGAGCACCGCGGCGTCGCGGTGGTGGCCCAGGCGTTCGAGAAGTCCGGCGATCGAGCGCAGCATCGTCCATTGCGTCGACCACATCCCGGCCCGCCGCCAGTGCGGGATCAGCCGCCGGTACTCGTCGGCGGCGGCCGCGGGATCACCGATCCGGGCGTCGAGTGACGCCTTCGACGCGCCGGCGAGACCGGTGACGAACGAGGCGTTCGTCTGCGCCGCGATGTCCAGGGCCCGAGCGAAGCGCGCGCGGGCCCGTTCGACGTCGACTGCCAGGTCCGCCTCCCCGGCGCAGTGCCAGACATACGCGGCGTGCGGCGTGCGTGCGTCGGCGACCTCGGCGAGGAGTGCCTCGGCCTGCTCGACGGCGGCCGGGTCACCCGCATAGCCCAACGGCAGCAGCTCGGTGGCACGCGCCATGAGCCGCTGCGCCGGGTCGGTCGCGGCGGCCGCGGCGGCCCGCCGATACCAGGCGGCGGCCTCGTCGAGATGCCCCTCGAACAACTCGTAGCTCCCGCGAACGGTCATCGCCTCCGCCGCCGGCTCGGTCTTCCCCCGCTCGACGGCGCGCAGCGCAACAGCGCTGAGCCGGCCCGTCTCGGCCACGTCGCCGGACATCCATGCCGCGTAGGCGGCCACCACCCGCACGCGCGCCGCGAACGGGCTCCGGCCCGCCGGATCGGCGTCGATCACCATCCGCGCCCAGCCCAGCACGTCCGGTCGCAGCCGGAAGATCCCGTAGTCCAGCAGGGCGTTGACGAGACGCCCGGCGAGCGCGACCTCGTCGTGGTCGAGCAACCAGCCGAGCGCGCTGCGCAACTCCGGTACGGCGGCATCGATCTGCGCCAGGACCGGCTCACCCGGCTGCAGCAGTCGTCGATCGGCGCGGTCGACCCAGTCGGCCAGGTGCCGGGCGTGCCGTTCCGCGACGAGGTCGACCCGGCCCTCGCGGGTGAGCTGTTCGGCGCCGAACGCCCGCAGCGTCTCGAGCAGCATGTACCGGCGGCCGGGTATCCGCATCACCAGCGAGCGCTCCACGAGGTGCGTCAACGCCGCGGTGACCGTCCCCGGATCCGTGCCGCAGACCGCCGCGGCGTCGGCCGCGTCGAACGATCCCGAGAACACCGACAGTTCCGCGAAGGTCCGCTGCAGATCCTCCGCGAGCAGCCCGAACGACCACGACACCGCCGCGGCCAGCGACCCGTGCCGTGGCGACGTGCGGTACCCCGACGCCAGCAGCTCGAAGCGGTGGTCCAGGCCCGCGGCGACCTCCGCGACCTCGTGGGTGTGCAGGCGCGCAGCCGCCAGCTCGATCGCCAACGGCAACCCGTCCAGGCGCCGCACGATCTCGGCGATGCAGGCGCGTTCTCGCCCGTCCGGCTCGAAGCCGGGGACGACGGCCCGCGCCCGCTCCTCGAACAACCGCACGGCCGGTGCGTCCTCGCCGTCGTACGACAGCGTCGGCACGCTGCGGACGTGCTCACCCACGACTCGGAGCCGCTCCCGGCTCGTCGCCACGATCCGCACGTGCGCGCAGATGGCGAGCAGGCGTTCGACGACCGCGGCGATCGGATCGAGCACGTGCTCACAGTTGTCGAGCAGCAGCACGATCTCGGTGTCACCCAGCACGTCGGCCACCCGCTCGGCGAGGGAGGTGCCGGGACGGGCGTCGATTCGCAGGCCGGCGGCGACCACGTCGACCGCGGAGTCCGGGTCGGCAGTGGCCAATTCGCACAGCACCACCGGCCGGTCCGGTCGTCCGGCACGGAGCCGGTGCCCGACCTCGAGGAGCAACCGGGTCTTGCCCACCCCGCCCGGACCGACCAGGGTCACCAGGCGTCCGGACTCCGCCAGCTCGGTCACCGCCACCGCCAGGGCGTCCCGGCCGACGAGCGATGTCGCCGGAACCGGCAACCGGCCCACCGGCGCCCACACCCGGTCGGTGACACCGGCGAGCAGTTCCGCGTGGTGGGCCGCCAGTGCCGGCGACGGTTCGATGCCCAGCTCGTCGCCGAGCAGCCGCCGGAAGTCGTCGTAGACCCGTAGCGCCTCGGCCCGGCGTCCGGTTGCCGCGAGTGCGGTCATCAGCAGCGCGCGCGGCCGTTCCCGCAACGGTTGTGCGTCGGCGAGCGCCACCAGTTCGGCAACGAGGCCGTCGGTGTCGCCCCGCGCGAGCCGCACCTCGGCCCGGACCTCGTGGGCCCGGGAACGCAGCTCCTCCAGCCGCGTCGCCTCCGCCCGGGCCTCCTCCACCTCGTCGAGTTCGGGGTAGGCGGGACCCCGCCAGCGGGCGAGCACGGCGTCGATCCCGGCCGGCGCGACGGCCTCCCCCGTCGCTCCCGCGCTCAGGGCCGCCACGAGGCGGTCGGCGTCGACCTCGACACCGGCCGGATCGAGCCGATAGCCCTCACCCACCGACTCGATCAGGCCGTCGGGCAGACCACGGCGAAGCCGGAACATGTGGTTCTGCAGGGCGGCGGCCGGGTCCGCCGGCCGCCTGGACGGCCACAGGGCGTCGACGGCGGAGTGCGCCGGCACCACCCGGCCCCGCCGGAGCACCAGCAGCGCCAGCAGGCGTCGCTGCAGCGGCCCGTCGGGAGTGATGTCGCGACGATCCGCGTCCAGCACGCGGATCGGGCCGAGCACCTCGACCCGCACCCGGTCGCCACCCGAGACCACGAAACCATTGGACCACCCGGGGCCTTCAGGTGCGATGCGGTTCCGCCGGATCGGCCGGCCGCATCCACAGCGCCGCGACGAGGAAGCACAACGCCCCGACGAACGTGCCGAAGTCGGCGAGCCGCGGCGCGAGCGTCGCGCCGGCCGGATCGACGTGGGCGCCGACGGCCGAGGCGCCGAATGCGAGCGAGCCGAGCATGTTCAGCCACGTGCTGCGCCAGTTGCGGGCGTGCGGATCCCACAGCGCGTCGGTGTCGGTGGTCGCCACCACCGCCAGTGCGCTGCTGACGAGGAAGCACACCGAGCCGACGGCGTCGGGGCGCCACACCAGGTTCCGCTCCTCGGACGCCGTCAGACCGGCGACGAGCGCGAATCCGGTGCTCACGTTGAACGCGAGTGTGCCCGCCCACTGCACCGCGGCCGACCACCAGTCGTACCGGTCCACGCGCGTCGCCGCGGGTGGGCGGTGCGTCAGCAGCAGCTGCACTGTCGCTGCCGCGGTGAAGAACCACGAGCCCACGAAGTAGAACAGATTCGAGGTGGCGGCGGGGAGGACGAGCACGCCGCCGGAACCGGCGGCGAACAGGGCGGAGCCGATGACGAACAGCCGCGATTCGCGGCGCAGCGTCGGCCGGGTGAACACACCCGCGAACCTAGCGGCCGCGGCCCGCCGCCGTGCAAGGGGGCGGCACCGCCGCCGTGCACAGGGGCGGCACCGCCGCCGTGCGGAACCGGAGCCGGGCCGCGCGACGTGGCGTAGGTTCGGCGGGGGAGGACACCCCACGACGAAGGGACCGATCGATGCCCACACGTACCGCTCGCACCGCCTGGAACGGTGGCCTGCAGGACGGCGCCGGACAGGTCGAACTCACCAGCTCCGGCCGCGCCACGTTCGACGTCTCGTTCCCCAAGCGGGCCGCCGAGGACGCCGGCGGCACCACCAGCCCGGAGGAGCTCATCGCCGCGGCACACTCGTCGTGCTACGCGATGCAGCTCTCGGCGCTGATCGCCGAGGCCGGCGGCACACCGCAGAGCCTCGACGTCACGGCCGACGTCTCGCTCGGCCCCGACCCGGACGGCGGTTTCCGGCTCACCGGCATCAAGCTGACGGTGCGCGGCGAGGTCGACGGCCTCGATGCCGACGGGTTCGCGAAGGCTGCGCAGGGAGCCAAGGAGGGCTGCCCGGTCAGCAAGGCACTGACCGGGGTGGATATCACGCTCGACGCGGCACTCGAATCCTGAGCGATTCCACCACCGCGGGTGCGCACCTCCTGCGGCGACCGCCCGGCGTGTCGTCCCCGGAAGTGCGCACCCGCGGCGTGCGTCACCGGCCGGCGAGCGCGTCGAGGTAGCGGCCCATCATCCACCGCTGAGCGAGCGGCAGGACCGGCGCGCCGAGGCGGGTGAACCATCGGCCGGGACGGGAGACGGCGGTGATGTGGCCGAACACCGCGCCGTCGGGCCGTCGCTCGACGACGAACGCCTCCTCCCCGCTGACCGGGTGACCGTCGAGGGTGCCGTACGCGAAACCGCGGCGATCCGGCTCGTCGACGACGTAGACCACGCGGCACCACGCCCCCCAGCGCGCCGGACCGAACGGTGGATCCAGCCGTACCTCCAGCCCCGCCCGCGGCGGAGGAGTGGTCGCATCGACGCGAAACCCCGCATGCCGCTGCATGTTCCAACTTTCGAGTGCCCGAACGGCGGCACGGAACGCGACGTCGCCCGAGCCGAGGCGGCGGGTGAGGTGCGCGTGCCGGAACCCCGCCGGAACCCCGCCACGCGTGGCGCCGACGTGCGGGTAGTTGAACGAGCGCTGCGCGTTCACGGCGGCGCGCTCAGCCCTGGTCGGTGTCCTCGCCGGCGGCCTTGACGTCGAGCACGACCTCGAATTCGAGCAGCGACGCCCCCGACGCGACCGGCCGCTTCGCCTCACCGGCGTGCGCCTGCCGGGCCGGGCCGTCCCGCCACGCCGCGAAGGCCTCCTCCGACTCCCACTGGGTCACCACGAAGTAGCGCGTCTCGCCCTGCACCGGCCGCAGGAGCTGGAAACCGAGGAAGCCGGGCGAGTTCTCCACGGTGTGCGCGCGATGCGCGAAGCGCGTCTCCAGTTCCGGGCCCGCGCCCTCGGGGACCTCGATTGCATTGATCTTCACCACTGCCATGGCGGCGAGCGTACTCCGCTACCTTGGCGGTTGTGTTGCACGACGAAGGTGGTTCCGGGCGGCCGATCCTCCTGCTGCACGGCCTGATGGGCAGCTCCCGCACGTGGCGCCGGCAGTTGCCGTGGCTGCGCGCGCACGGCCACATCCACACCTTCGACGCCGCCGGCCACGGCCGTCCCGCCCCGGACCGGCTCACCACCGAGGCGTTCGTCGCCGACCTCGCCGCGCACCTCGACGACATCGGTGAACCGCTGGTGGTGATCGGGCACTCGATGGGCGCCCTGCACGGGTGGTGCTTCGCCGCCGCGCACCCCGACCGGGTGGCCGCGCTCGTCGTCGAGGACATGGCCCCCGACTTCCGGGGCCGCACCGCCGCGGACTGGGCCGCGATGATCGCGCGGTGGCCGCAGCCGTTCCCGGACGAGGAGGCGGTCGTCGGCTACTTCGGCGACGTCGCCGGCCGGTACTTCCTCGACTCCTTCGAGCGTCGCGCCGACGGCTGGTATCTGCACGGCGAGGTGGCCACCTTCCGCGACATCTCCGAGGAGTGGGGCGCCCGGCACTTCTGGGACCAGTGGCGGTCGATCTCGGTGCCTGCCCTGCTCGTCGAGGGGGAGTTCACCATCACCCCCGAAGGACAGATGCGGCGGATGGCCGACGAGCATCCCGGGGCCCGGTACGCCCGGATTCCGGGCGCAGGGCACCTGGTGCACGACGAACGCCCCGACGAATACCGCGCCGAGGTCGAACGGTTCCTCCGCGCCCTCGCCTGATCACGCCTGGCCGGCGAAGCCCTCGCCGGCGAGCGCGAAACGCCCGTCGTCGGTCTGTTCCACGAGGCCGTCCACGAGCAGCGAGTGCAGCGCCCGGTCGCGCTGCCCCGGATCCGTGAGCCACACCCGGTCCAGCACGGGCCGCTCGACCGGGACGTCGCTCTCGCGCAGCACCGCCATGAGCTTGCCCCGCACCTGACGGTCGGTGCCCGTGAACTTCTGCACCCGTCGCGGCGGGCCGTCGTGGGCGGGCCGGCCGGCCTCCACCCACGCGCACCGCGGCAGCGGGCAGCGGGCGCAGTCGGGCGAGCGGGCCGTGCAGATCGTCGCCCCGAGTTCCATCAGGGCTGCGGAGAACGTCGCCGCCCGCTCGCGGGTTCGCGGCAGCAGCGACTCGACGTCGGCCAGATCCCGGGTGGCCGACGGGTTACCGGGTTCGGCGGCACCGTGCACCGCGCGTGCGACGACGCGACGGACGTTCGTGTCCACCACCGGGACGCGCCGGCCGTACGCGAAGCAGGCGACCGCCCGCGCCGTGTACGCGCCGATGCCCGGCAGCGACAGCAGCACGTCCACATCGGCAGGGACCACGTCGCCGTGCTCGGTGGCCAGGACCCCGGCGCACTCGTGCAGCCGCAGCGCCCGGCGCGGATATCCGAGCCTGCCCCAGGCGCGCAGGACGTCGGCCCGGCTCGTGGCGGCCATCGTCGACGGCACCGGCCACCGCTGCACCCACTCCAGCCAGATCGGTGCCACGCGGGCCACCGGCGTCTGCTGCAGCATCACCTCGCTCATCAGGATCTGCCAGCCGGTGACGCCCTCCTCGCGCCACGGCAGATCCCTCGCCTCGGCGGCGTACCAGCGCAGCAGGGCGGTCGCGTCGACCGGCATCTCTCACATCCTCCCGTCCCGTTGTCGGCCCGATTTAGCCCCGCGGTAACTCCACCGAGCGGGATGCGTCACAGTAAGGGATGGATAATGCCCTTATGCCGAACTCCAACCCCATTTCCGCGTGGAAGGCCCTGACCGAGGGTAACCAGCGATTCGTCAGTGGTACCCCGCTGCACCCCAGCCAGGGCATCGACCACCGTGCCACCCTCGTCAACGAGCAGCACCCCATCGCGGTGCTCTTCGGATGCGGCGACTCGCGGGTGGCCGCCGAGATCATCTTCGACCAGGGCCTCGGCGACATGTTCGTCGTGCGCACCGCCGGACACGTGATCGACAGCGCGGTGCTCGGTTCGATCGAGTACGCGGTCGGCGTGCTGAACGTGCCGTTGATCGTCGTGCTCGGTCACGACAGCTGCGGCGCGGTCAAGGCCACCCTGGACGCCCTCGACAAGGGCGACATTCCGCCGGGATTCATCCGGGACATCGTCGAGCGCGTCGCGCCGTCGATCCTCATGGGCCGCAACGACGGGCTGTCCACGGTCGACGAGCTCGAGGGCCGCCACGTGGTGGAGACCGGGAAGCTGCTCAGCCAGCGGTCCCAGATCATCGCCGAGCGCATCGCCAAGGGGCAGTGCGCCATCGCGGGCGTGACCTACAAGCTCTCCGACGGTCACGTCCAGTTGCAGGGGCACGTCGGCGACATCGGTGTGACCGTCGACTGACGCGACACGCCGACTTCGGTGCGGCGGCGCCTCGCCGGTGGCACATACCGTGTGAGGCGTGCTTGAACCGACCGGGCCGCTGCCCCCCGAGATCTACTGGCGTCGACGCGCGCTCGCCGTTGGTGTCGGCGTGGTCGTGCTCGCGCTCGTCGTGTGGCTCGTCCTGTCCCTGACCGGCGGGGGCGACGACCCGGAGCCCGACCCGGCGGCCGCCGGCGTCCTGACGTCCGAGACCAGCACCACCCGCACACCCACCAGCAGCACCGGGAGCGAGGAGGCCGACGGCGTCGCCGCCGCCGGCCCCGGCGGGTCCTCCGGAGGCTCCGACTCGGGGTCGTCCCAGTCGGGGTCGTCGCAGTCGGGGTCGTCCCAGTCGAGCACGACGTCGGGGTCCGCCGGGTCCTCGAGTTCCGCGGCGGCGAGTGCGTCCGCCGTCGCGGCCGGGCAGTGCCCGGACCAGTCGCTCGCCGTGCGGGTGACCGCGGACCGGCCCAACTACCAGGTGGGCGAGGAGCCCGAGTTCACCATCGTCATCACGAACATCGGCACGACCGCCTGCGAGCGCGACCTCGGCGCGGGCCTGCAGCAGGTGCTGGTCTACTCGCTCGACGGCAGCCGACGACTGTGGGCGAACACCGACTGCTTCCCCGAGTCCACCGCCGATGTGCGCAAGCTGGCCCCGGGTGACCAGGCCGCCTTTGCGGTGAAGTGGTCCGGAACGACCTCCGAGCCCGGTTGTCAGGCGCCGCGGGAGCGGGTCCCGGCCGGCGCTTACACGGTGGTCGGCCAGCTCGGGGGCCTGCGCAGCACGCCCGAGCCGTTCAACATCGCCTGACGGGCCGACACCGCCCGACCGGCGTCGTGCTCGCGGATCAGTCGTACGGGCCGCTGATCGACGATTCCGCCAGCCGCGACAGCCCTTCGCGGATGTAGCGGGCCCACAGCCCGCCGATGCCCTCCACGGACTGCAGGTCCGCCGCCGTCGCCGCCAGCAGGCCCTGCAGGCTTCCGAACGAGCCGACCAGCCGATGGATCTGCGACGACTGCAGCCGCGGCACCCGATGCAGCACGCGGTAACCGCGCGGACTCGTCGCCGCGTCCAGCGCCTCGATCGTGCCCGGATACCCGAACACGCGCGCCAACGTCGTCAGATCCAGCAGATCGACGTCGGTGAGCCGGTCCAGCGCGGCGAGGGTCTGCTCGACGGCGACGAGCTGCGGCGCTTCCGTGCCGGCCAGATAGTCCCGCACGATCAGCTGCCGGGCCAGGTCGTTGTCGCCCACCAGCTCCTCGAGCTGCAGGGCCAGCTGCCGGCCGTCGGTGCCCAGTTCGAGCACCTCCTGTTCGATCTCCACCGAGACGCGCCGCACCATCTCGAGCCGCTGCGCGACGGTGAGCGCGTCGCGCAGCGTCACGAAGTCCTCGATCTCCACCACCGACAGCTGCCGGGTGACCTCGTCCAGCCGCGACTTGTAGCGCTCGAGCGTCGCGACGGCCTGGTTGGCGCGGGAGAGGATGGTCGCCGAATCGTTGATCACGTGCCGCTGGCCGTCGACGTAAACGGTCACGATGCTCATCGACTGGCTCACCGACACCACCGGGTAGCCCGTCTGGATCGCGGTGCGCTCGGCGGCGCGGTGCCGCGTGCCGGACTCGACGGTGGGGATCCGGTGATCGGGTACCAGCTGCACGTTGGCCCTGACGATGCGGCCGCCGTCGGTGGACACCACGACCGCGCCGTCCATCTTCGACAGCTCCCGGAGCCGGGTGGGGGCGAACTCCACGTCCAGTTCGAAGCCGCCGTCGCACAGCGCTGCCACGTCGTCGTCGAACCCGAGAACGATCAGACCCCCGGTGCGGCCGCGCAGGATGCGCTCGAGACCGTCGCGCAGGGCGGTGCCGGGCGCGAGCCGGGCGATGGTCTCGCGCAGTGTCACGGACGGTGCCACATCGGTCATCGATGGATCCTTCCCGTGTCCGGCCGGTGCGGCGAACGTCACTTCGTGCCGGTCCGCCCGGTGGAGCCGACCGAACCGCCGACTAGATTACTGCCCCATGAGCGGTACCTGGACCCTGCCCGACGACCTCACCCTTCCCAAGCTTCCCGACGACCATCCCGGGGCGGGCGCGCCGATTCCGTCCCATTGGAGCAAGTGCTTCGGTTGCGGCGACGACCAGCCCGCGGGAATGGCGATGCAGTTCACGTTCGGCGAGGGTCTCGAGATCACCGGCATGCTCGACGTCGCGAACCGCTACCAGGGCGGCCCCGGCTTCATCCACGGCGGGATCCTGACCACGGCGTTCGACGAGGCGCAGGGCATGGCGTGCATGGTGCTGCGCCGGCCCGTCGTCACCGGTCACCTGCAGATCGACTTCGCCAAGCCCATCCCCCTCGGATCGGTGCTCGAGCTGCGCGCCCGGATCGACGGGACGGTGCGCCGCAAGGTGTACACCAGCGCGGAGGCCCGCATCGTCGAGGGACCGTTCGCCGACCCGGACGTCGTCGTCGCGACGTCGCGCGGGTTGTTCCTCACCGTCGGTGCGCAGCACTTCGACAAGGCCAAGGACTTCGTCGACGGGGTACCCAGGTCGCCGCACGGCACCTCGTCCGTGTAGCCGCCCCGGTCACTCCGGGAGAAGGGGAACGGCCGGGTGCGGACGCCGGCCGAGTAGCGAGGCCGACGTCAGCGCCCGCGTGCCGAACCGGCCGTGCACATCGTCGAGCACGGCGTCCAGGGCGTGGCGGTCGACGGGCGGACGGCCGGCCGCCGCACCGTCGGAGGCCGGTTCGTCGAACGGCAGCTCGAGCTGTTCGGTGTCCGCGGAGTCGAGATTCGACACGGCGACGCCGATCAGGGTCAGCCCCCGGTCTGCGACCAGCGGCCCCGCCTGGACCAGCAGCTCCCGCGCGGCGCCGAGGACGACGTCCGTCCGGGCGGTGGGACCGCGCAGCGTGTGCGACCGCGTCACCCGCGTGTAGTCGGCGAAGCGCAGGCGCAGCACCACGGTGCGACCGGGCCGCCCGGCCGCGCGCATGCGGCCGGTGACCCGTTCCACCAGCATCCGCAGCGTCGCGTCGACCTTCTCGGGATCGTGTCCGGCGGCGCTGAGGGGCCGGCCGAGGGCGTGCTGCGCGCCTATGGACCGGCGCCGGCGGTGGGGGCGGACCGGTCTCGGATCGTGCCCGTGTGCGAGCGCGTGCAGGTGACGTCCCGTGGACTTGCCGAGCAGGGCGACGAGCTCGACCTCGCTCTCCCGCGCCAGGTCGGCCACGCGGCGGATGCCGTGCGCGTGCAGGGTCGCGGCGGTGACCTTGCCGACGCCCCACAGGCGTTCGACAGGCAGCGGGTGGAGGAACTCGAGTTCCCGGTCGGGAGGCACCACCAGCAGCCCGTCCGGCTTGGCGACGCCGCTCGCGACCTTCGCGAGGAACTTGGTCCGGGCCACCCCCACCGTGATCGGCAGCCCCACCTGTTCGGCGACGTCGCGCCGCAGCCGCGCCGCGATGTCCGCCGGGGTGCCGCCGATTCGCCACAGCCCGGCGACGTCGAGGAAGGCCTCGTCGACGGAGACGGCCTCGACGAGCGGCGTGGTCTGCTCGAACACCGTGAACACGGCGCGGCTGGCCCGCGCGTACGCGTGCATGCGGGGAGGAACGAGGATCGCCGCCGGGCACAGGGCGCGGGCGGCGCGCCCGGACATGGCCGTCGCGACGCCGCAGGCCTTGGCCTCGTAGCTGGCGGCGAGCACGACGCCTCCCCCGCCCACGATCACGGGCCGGCCGCGCAGGCTCGGGTCGTCGCGTTGCTCGACCGACGCGTAGAACGAGTCGAGGTCGGCGTGCAGGATGGTCGCGTGACCGGACACGAACACATGTTCGCATCCGGTTCCGACACGTCTACATGCCCAGCGCGGCGAGCGCCTGACCGACGTTGCCGACCTCGATCGGGTCCCGGTCGGAGGCCGGGGACCGTGACTTGCGGCCTCCCACCGGGGCCGCCGCGGGTTCGTGCGGCACGATCGCGCGGGTGAATCCGAGCCGGCCCGCCTCCGCGATGCGTCGCCCGACCCCGGTGACCCGGCGGACCTCGCCGGCGAGGCCGACCTCGCCGAGCAGCACCGTGCCCGGCGGCAGGGGGCGCTCACGTGCGGCCGACGCGACCGCCAGGGCCAGGGCCAGATCCGCGGCCGGATCGGTGATGCGCATGCCGCCGACGGTCGAGGCGTAGACGTCGCATTTGCCGAGCGGCAGCCGGCATCGCCGCTCGAGTACCGCCAGCACCATCGCGACCCGTGCCGCATCCAGGCCGCTGACGGCGCGCCGGGGTGCGGGGTTCTGCGTCGGCACCACCAGCGCCTGCAGTTCGCCGAGCAGCGGCCGCTTGCCGTCCATGGTGACCGTGACGGCCGTGCCGGCCACTTCCTCGGTCCGATGGTGCAGGAACAGCCCCGACGGGTCGCTGACACCGACGATGCCGCCCTCGGTCAGTTCGAAGCAGCCCACCTCGTCGGCGGCGCCGAAGCGGTTCTTCACCCCCCGCACCATGCGCAGGGTGGAGTGCTTGTCGCCCTCGAAGTGCAGCACCACGTCGACCAGATGCTCGAGCGAGCGCGGACCCGCCACCGCACCGTCCTTGGTGACGTGCCCGATGAGCAGCACCGGGACGCCGCTGGCCTTGGCGAGCGAGGTCAGCGCGCTGGTCACCGCCCGGACCTGAGTGACGCCGCCGGACACGCCCTCCACGTCGGCGGCGAGCATCGTCTGCACGGAGTCCACCACGAGCAGCGTCGGCTTGACCTGCTCGATGTGTCCGAAGATGGTCGCCAGATCGGACTCCGCGGCGAGGAAGACGCGTTCGTGCACCGAACCGGTGCGGTCGGCGCGCAACCGTACCTGTCCCGCCGATTCCTCACCGGTGACGTAGAGGGCCCGGTCGTCGCTGCCGCGGCGCGCCCAGCGGTGGACCACCTCGAGCAACAGGGTGGACTTGCCGACGCCGGGCTCCCCGGCGAGCAGCACCACCGAGCCGGGAACGACACCGCCCCCGAGCACCCGGTCGAGTTCCTCGATCCCGGTGGGCTTCGCGTGGGTGGTCCGGCTGTCGACGAGGGTCAGCGGCGTGGCCGGGGTCGTGGGTAGAAGGGCCGCGGCCCCGGCGCGGGCGAGGGAGGTGCCGGGCCGCGACGCCACCGCGGCGGGCAGGGCCGACGCCTCGTCCATCGAACCCCACGTCCCGCAGTCGGGGCATCGGCCGACCCATTTCGCGACGGTGTGCCCGCAGTCGGTGCAGCGGTAGATCGACTTCGTCTTTGCCACCGCGTCAGCCTAGGGCCGGGGGCCGACACGAAAACGGGGCCCGGGGCGAGCGGAGTGCTCGCCCCGGGCCCCGGGCGCCTCGGGGGTGCCGGTCAGTGACCCTCGGCCTCGACCGGCGACTTCTCGGAGACGTTGCGCTCGACGTCCTGGCCGGCGTCGACCGGGACCTCCATGGTGACGTCGCCGGCCTCGGCGAAGGTGAACGTGACCGGAATGGTCAGGCCGGGGCGCACGCCCTCCTTCAGTCCGGTGAGCTCGACCTGGGCCACGGACGGGGTGTCGGAGGACTCGGCGGCCTCGGCGGGACGCGGGGACTCGTCGGTCGCGGCCTCGGCGGTCGCGTCCTCGGCGAGGGTTTCACCGGTCAGGCCGGCCGAGATCGAGGCCTGCGGCTCGATGCGCAGGCCGGACACGCCGGTGGCGGAGGACGCGAAGTCGGTGGTGATGCGGGTCAGCTCGTCGGGGGTGGTCTCGCTCAGGTTGACCACGGTGAAGCCGAGCGCGGCCTTGCCGCCGGGTTCGAGGCTGTACTCCTCGGAGTCCGGGTAGATCACGTGCACGTTGCGCAGCGCGATGTTTCCGAGCTCGGCGCTGTTGCCGTTGACCGCGGCCACCTGGGTGGCGGTCTGGCTGATCTGACCGGCGCCGCAGGCGGACAGCGTGAGCGCCGCACCCGCGGCCAGGGCGAGAGCGGTCGCGACTCGGCGAGTCGGCGCTTTGGGAGCAGTCACGGGTTGTCCTCCACTCGAGTAAGGCTCGCAATCCACTAGGCAGAGTAGTAGTCGAAGGGCGCCGAGTCTGCGCCGGGGGCGGAAGTCGGGGCTTTCGTCCCGCTCGGGCCGCGTCCGCGGGGCCGCGCGGGGCCGCTCCGGGCGATGTGTCGAACATCACCGGATGCACGTAACCAATTGGCTGTCAAGTCCTACGCGCACGCGTCTGTGCCCCTGACCTGCGCCGTTGATAAGAGCCGGACGTAAGCACGTGTTAAACTCGAAGAATCGAAAGGGGCACGGGACACATGATTTTCAAGGTCGGAGATACCGTCGTATACCCCCATCACGGTGCGGCGCTGATCGAAGCTATCGAAACTCGCACCATCAAGGGTGAGCAGAAGGAATATCTCGTTCTGAAAGTCGCCCAGGGCGACCTGACGGTTCGGGTACCTGCGGATAATGCGGAATACGTCGGTGTTCGCGACGTGGTCGGGCAAGAAGGCCTCGACAAGGTTTTCCAGGTGCTGCGCGCACCGCACACCGAAGAGCCGACCAACTGGTCGCGGCGGTACAAGGCCAACCTCGAGAAGTTGGCCTCCGGAGACGTGAACAAGGTCGCCGAGGTCGTGCGCGACCTGTGGCGGCGGGAGCAGGACCGCGGCCTGTCCGCAGGTGAGAAGCGGATGCTGGCCAAGGCACGGCAGATCCTCGTCGGCGAGCTCGCGCTCGCGGAGGGCACGGACGACGTCAAGGCCGACAGCCTGCTCGACGAGGTGCTCGCCGCCGCCTCCTGAGCGGCCACGCGAACTGCCGAATTACAGATGAACGATCGCAACGGGCCGGTCGTCGGAATCATTCCGGCGGCCGGCCGTGGTGTACGTCTGGGCGAATCGCTGCCCAAGGCGTTCGTCGAACTCGACGGGCGCACGATGCTGGACCGGGCGGTGGAGGCCATGCTGGCCTCGGCGGTGGTCGACCGGGTCGTCGTGGTGGTGCCGCCGGCCCTGGTGGCGTCCGTCGCGGCCACGGCGCCGGCGCGGGTGTGTGTGGTGGCGGGCGGTACAGAACGCACCGATTCGGTGCGCGCCGGACTGGCGGCCGCGGAGGACGCCGCCTACGTCCTGGTGCACGACGCCGCACGCGCCCTCACTCCGCCGCGGTTGTTCGCCCGGATCGTGGCGGAACTGCGCGGCGGCCGGCCCGCGGTGATCCCCGTGCTGCCGGTCGCGGACACCGTCAAGAGCGTCGACCGCGACGGCCGTGTCACCGGCACCCCCGACCGGTCCGTCCTCCGGGCGGTACAGACCCCGCAGGGATTCGACGCCGGCCTGTTGCGCCGCGCCAACGCCGGCGCCGGGGACGCGACCGACGACGCCGGTCTCGTCGAGCGGCTCGGCGAGGGCGTGTACACCGTCCCGGGCGAACCGCTCGCCTTCAAGATCACCACACCGCTCGATCTGGTCCTGGCCCGCGCCGTGCTCGCGGCCGGGGCCCCCGTCGAACAGGAGAGCTGAGTGCGCGTCGGGATCGGAACCGATGTCCATCCGATCGAGCCCGGACGGCCGTGCTGGCTGGCCGGTCTGTTGTTCGAGGACGCCCACGGGTGTGCGGGGCATTCGGACGGGGACGTCGCGGCCCACGCGCTGTGCGACGCCCTGCTCTCCGCGGCCGGTCTCGGCGATCTCGGTTCCGTCTTCGGCACCGGCCGGCCGGAGATGCACGGCGCGAGCGGCGCGTCCATGCTCGCCGAGGTGCGGCGCCTGCTCGACGGCGGGGGCTTCGCGATCGGGAATGCCGCCGTCCAGGTGATCGGCAACAGGCCCAAGATCGGTCCCCGCCGCGACGAGGCGCAGCGGGTGCTGTCCGAGGTGCTCGGGGCGCCGGTGTCGGTCTCGGCGACGACGACGGACGGCCTCGGCCTGACCGGGCGCGGCGAGGGCGTCGCGGCCGTCGCGACGGCACTCGTATTTTCGCGCGCCGACGACCGGTAGGATGGCCGGTCGTGACCTTGCGCTTGTTCGACACCGAATCGCGGGCCGTGCGGGATTTCGTTCCGCTGGTCCCCGGCCGAGCTTCGGTGTACCTCTGTGGCGCGACGGTCCAGGGTGAGCCCCACATCGGTCATGTGCGCAGCGGCGTCGCCTTCGACGTGCTGCGGCGCTGGCTCATGGCGAAGGGCCTGGATGTCGCCTTTGTGAGAAACGTCACAGACATCGACGACAAGATCCTGCGCAAGGCCGCCGAGGCGGGCCGGCCCTGGTGGGAGTGGAAGACGACCTACGAGCGGGCCTTCGCCCGCGCCTACGACCAGCTCGGTGTGCTCCCGCCGTCCGTGGAGCCGCGCGCGACGGGTCACGTCACCCAGATGGTCGAGCTGATGCAGCGCCTGATCGACGCCGGTCACGCCTACGCGGCCGACGGAAACGTCTACTTCGACGTGCTCAGTTACCCCGAGTACGGCCGGTTGTCGGGTCACCGGATCGACGACGTCCATCAGGGGGAGAGCGCGGGGAGCGGCAAGCGGGATCCGCGGGACTTCACCCTGTGGAAGGCGGCGAAGCCCGGCGAGCCGTCGTGGCCGACGCCGTGGGGCCGCGGCCGCCCGGGCTGGCACCTCGAGTGCTCCGCGATGGCCGAGTACTACCTCGGCGAGTCCTTCGACATCCACTGCGGCGGTATGGATCTCGTTTTCCCGCACCACGAGAACGAGATCGCCCAGGCCAAGGCTGCCGGCGACGGGTTCGCGCGGTACTGGCTGCACAACGGCTGGGTCACGATGGGCGGCGAGAAGATGTCCAAGTCGCTCGGCAACGTGCTGTCCATCCCGAACGTGCTCGCCCGGGTGCGGCCCCAGGAGTTGCGGTACTACCTGGGCAGTGCCCACTACCGGTCCATGCTCGAATACTCCGATGCCGCGCTGCACGAGGCGGCGGCCGGGTACCGCGGCCTCGAGGCGTTCGTCCTCAAGACCCGGGACCGGGCCGGCGACATCCCGGTAGGAACATGGACCGAGGAGTTCGCCGCGGCGCTCGACGACGACCTCGGCGTGCCGAAGGCGCTCGCCGAGATCCACGGCCGGCGCAGCGAGGGCAACAAGGCGCTCGACGCCGGCGACCTGGACACCGCGGTGCACATCGCCGCGCAGGTGCGCGCCATGCTCGGCATCCTGGGGGTGGACCCGCTCGACCCGCACTGGGCCGAGGTGGCCGGCCGTGACTCGGCGGCCCTCGAGGCCCTCGAGGTGCTGGTGGCCGCCGAACTCGACCGCCGGCAGGCGGCGCGGGCCGCGAAGAACTGGGCGCTCGCCGACGAGGTGCGCGATCGATTGACGGCGGCGGGCATCGAGGTGACCGATACGCCGAACGGACCCGAGTGGTCCCTGAAAGCAGGGCAGTGATGGCTGGTAATTCTCAGCGACGAGGTGCGGTCCGCAAGGGCGGCACCAAGAAGGGCCAGGTCGTCGGGTCCGGCGGGCAGCGCCGCCGCGGCCTCGAGGGCCGCGGTGCCACCCCCAAGGCGGAGGACCGGCCGTACCATCCCGCCGCGCGGCGCGCCCGCGCCGCGGCGAAGGCCACCGACAAGCGCGGCCGCAGCACCGCCGGCCGCAAGGGCGAGGACGGGCCGGAGATGGTGCTCGGCCGCAACCCGGTCGTGGAGTGCCTGCGCGCGGACGTTCCCGCGACGGCGCTGTACGTCGCGGTCGGCGCCGAGGCGGACGAGCGGCTCAAGGAGGCCGTGCAGCGGGCCGGGGACGCGGGCATCTCGATCCTCGAGGTTCCGCGCGGCGAGCTCGACCGTCTCACCGCCAACGGCATGCACCAGGGCATCGGGTTGCAGGTCCCGCCGTACCGCTACGCCCATCCGGACGACCTGCTGGCCGTCGCCCACGACAACCACGAGCGGCCGCTGCTGGTAGCCCTCGACAACATCACCGATCCGCGGAACCTGGGCGCGGTGATCCGGTCGGTTGCCGCGTTCGGCGGGCACGGCGTGCTGATCCCGCAGCGGCGCAGCGCCGCGGTCACGGCGGTGGCGTGGCGGACCAGCGCGGGCGCCGCGGCCCGCCTGCCCGTCGCCCGGGCGACGAATCTGACACGCACCCTCAAGGAGTGGCAGTCCCGCGGCGTCCGGGTCGTCGGGCTGGATGCGGGGGGCGACACCACCCTCGACGACTTCGACGGCACCGATCCGGTGGTGATCGTCGTCGGCTCCGAGGGCAAGGGACTCTCGCGCCTGGTCCGCGAGACGTGCGACTCGATCCTGTCGATCCCGATGGCCGGCGACGTGGAGTCGCTCAACGCGTCCGTCGCCGCAGGCGTCGTGCTCGCGGACATCGCGCGTCAGCGCCGTCTGCAGTAGCTCCCGGATCCGCGCCGACGGTCGGCCGCGACCCCGATCGAGGTGGCGGCCGACCGGGGACCGCGCGGCCGGATATTCCGGGGAACGGTTCCGTCCCCGACTGCGTCGAATCGGGTAGAGCGATCGACCGCGGACGGGGGACACATGGCACATCGAACCGAATTCACCGGACGGATCGAGATCGATCCCCCGCTGAACCGGCACGAGATCGACTTTCTCGTCGCGTTCGCCGGTCCGGCGAGTGGCCCGCACCGGTCACCGGCCGACGGACTGCCCCGGCGGGGGCGCCCGCTGTCGTGGTGCCAGTGGGTGCCCACCGCCGACGGCACCGCACTCGTGTGGAACGGCGGCGACTGCTTCTACTTCTACTTCTACACGGAGTGGCTGGCGTACCTGATCGACACCTTCCTCTCGCGCCGGGCGCGGTTGCGCCGCGCGTCGCGGGGCCCGCGTGCGACGGTCCCGTCCGGATGCGCGGGTTTCACGTTCGACCACGTGCTCGACGGAACGGTCGACGTCCGCACGCCGGCCGGCACGTTGCGACGAATTGCCGTGCGGGACAATCGCGTCGAGGAGCACATTGTTGCGGCCCCGGGCCTCGCGGTCCGGCCGTCGAGCGGTGCGGCGGTGTCCTGACCGGCCGCGGAGTCACCGGGTGAGGGTCGCGACGAACCGCACCCGGTGCCCCGGCTCGAGCTGCGCGGCGACGGGAAGATCGGCGGGCAGGACGACCGCGATCACCGGGTGGTCGCCGACCACGGGATGGTCGGCCAGGAACAGGATGGGGTTGCCGTCGGGGGGAACCTGTACCGAGCCCGCGACGGTCGGTTCCGGACTGTCGGTCCGGCCCCGTGCGAGATGCAGCTTGCCGGGGCCGTGCAACCGGATGCCGACGCGGTCCAGTTGCGGCGTCACGGTCCATGTCTCGTGTAGCAGCGCGTGCACCGAACCGGGGCTGAAGACCTCGGAGCGCCGGCTCAGACGTACACGCAGCATGGCGGGATCCTCGATCGGCCCCGGCGGCGGGATCTGCTCCTCGATGGGCAGCTCGCCCGCCAGGGTGCCGACCGGTAGCCGGTCACCGTCCCTGATCGGGGCGGGGCCGGCCCCGGTCAGGGTGTCGGTGGAGCGGCTGCCGTGGGTCTCGGGCACGTCGATTCCGCCGCGCACCGCCAGGTACGAGCGCAGCCCGCTCGACGGACTGCCCAGGGCCAGCACGTCACCGTCGTCCAGCCTCAGCATCGCGTAGTCGGCCTCGGGGTGGCCGTCGACGGTCACCGGTACGCGGGCGCCCGTCACCGCGACGACGTTCGCGCCGATGCTGCGTACGGTCAACCCGCCGGCGGCGACCTCGAGGGTCGCGGCGGTGGGCTCGTTGCCGACCAGCCGGTTGGCGGCGTCGTGCGCTGCGCGGTCGGCGGCGCCGGACGTGCCCAGCCCGTGGTCCTCGTGTTCCGGCCGGCCGCGGTCCTGGACGGTGGTGAACATTCCGCTGTGGACGACTTCGAGCCCCTGCATGGGGAAATTGTCCCCGGAACCGCGGGGGTGCCGGGGGCGTCTTCGCGAATCAGCTCGTCGCGGAGCAGGGCGGATCGACGGCGGTGACCGGGGAGCCGACGGCGGAAACAGCGGACTCGGGAAGCACCCGGTAGGGGAGCGGACCGGACTCCGGGGTGCTGACGCTCCGCCGCCCGAAAACCGCTCGTGCCGGCCGCCGTGCTCCTGCTAGCGTCGCGGCACCGCCTCCTCCCGAGTGAATGCCGACCGCCGTGACCACCCTCGACCTGACCACCCGCCGCTTCGCGCCGCTGATCCTCCTCAACGTCGCCACCCTGCTGTCCGCCACCGGCAACGGCATCGTGGTCGTCGCGCTGCCGTGGCTGGTGCTCGAGCAGACCGGCCGGGCCACCGACGCGGCGATCGTCGCGGGCGCGGCCACCGTGCCGCTGCTGCTGGCGAGCCTGCTCACCGGGACGGTCGTCGACCGGTTCGGCCGGCGGCGCACCGCCGTGGTCTCGGATGCGCTCTCGGCGCTGTCGGTCGCGACGATCCCCGTGCTCGCGGCCACCGTCGGGCTCTCGGTGCCCCTGCTCGCCGCGCTCGCGGCGCTCGGCGCCGTGTTCGACCCGGCGGGAATCTCGGCGCGGGAGTCGATGCTGCCGGCGGCGACCCGCGCCGCCGGGTGGTCGCTGGACCGCGTCAACAGCCTCTACGAGGCGAACTACAACCTCGCCTACCTGATCGGACCGGGTGTCGGCGGTGTCCTCATCGCGGCGGTCGGTCCCGAGAACACCCTGTGGGTGACGTCGGCGTGCTTCGTGCTCTCGCTCGTCACCGTCGCCTTCCTCCGGCTCGAGCACGCCGGCCGGCCCGACCGGGCCACCCGGCCCGCCTCGCTGTGGGCCGGCACCCTGGAGGGGCTGCGCTTCGTGTGGCGCGACCGGTTGCTGCGCACGCTCGCGCTGGTCGACATGGTCATCATGGCGCTGTTCCTGCCGATCGAGTCGGTGCTGCTGCCCGCCTACTTCACCGGCCTGGACGCACCCGCTCAGCTCGGCTGGGTGCTGATGTCGCTGAGCGTCGGTGGCCTGGTGGGTGCCCTGGCCTACGGCGCCTTCGCACCGCGCCTGCGGCGCCGCAGCCTGATGCTCGTCGCGGTCACGGTGCTGGGCGCGGCGACGACCGGCATGGCGTTCCTGCCGCCGCTGGGGGTCCTCGTGCTGCTGGGCATCCTCATCGGCCTGGTGTTCGGCCCGGTGGGGCCGATCGGGAACTGGGCCATGCAGACCCGCAGCCCGGAGCACATGCGCGGCCGCGTCGTCGGTGTGATGACCTCGACCGCGTACGCGGCGGGCCCGGTCGGGATCCTGGTCGCCGGGCCCCTGATCGACGCGACGGGTGTGCGGACGACATTCTTCGCGCTGGCCCTGCCGATGGTGTTCGTCGCCGCGGTGTGTTTCGCGCTGCCCGTCCTGCGGGAACTGGATCCCACCCCGGAGTCCCGTTCGGCCTACCGGCCGTAGCCGCCCCCGCCCGGCGTCTCGACCACGAGCACGTCACCGATCCCGACCTCGACGGAGTCGCAGCCGGCCATGCGGGTGACGGTGCCGTCGGCGCGCTCGATGCGATTGCTGCCCAGCGCTCCAGGCTCGCCACCGGCCATCCCGTACGGCGGCACGCGCCGGTGCCCGGAGAGCGTGCTGACGGTCATCGGCTCGAGGAACCGGAGCCGGCGCACGGCGCCGTCGCCGCCGCGCCACCGGCCGTCGCCGCCGCTGCCGTGACGAATCGTGAAGGCCTCCAGCAACACCGGAAGGCGCCACTCCAGGACCTCCGGGTCGGTGAGTCGCGAGTTGGTCATGTGGGTCTGCACCACCGACGTCCCGTCGAACCCCTCGCCGGCGCCCGACCCGGAGCCGAGCGTCTCGTAGTACTGGTATCGCTCGTTGCCGAAGGTGACGTTGTTCATCGTGCCGGCGCCCTCGGCCTGCACCCGCAGCGCCGCGTAGAGCGCGCCGGTGACGGCCTGCGACGTCTCGACGTTGCCCGCGACGACAGCGGCGGGGAACTCGGGGGCGAGCATCGACCCGTCGGGGACGACGATGTGCAGCGGACGCAGGCACCCGTCGTTGAGAGGGATGTCGTCGGCGACGAGCGTGCGGAAGACGTACAGTGCCGCGGCCCGCGTGACGGATGAGGGCGCGTTGAAGTTCGAGGCGAGTTGCGGTGACGTGCCGGTGAAGTCGATCGTCGCCGAGCGCGCCTGCCGGTCGACGGTGACCCGCACCGCGATCACCGCACCGGAGTCCATCTCGTAGCGGTACTCGCCGTCGTGGAGGCGGTCGACGACGCGGCGCACCTCCTCCTCGGCGTTGTCCTGCACGTGGCGCATGTAGGCCTGGACGACGTCGAGACCGAAGTGGTCGATCATCCGGCCCACCTCGGCCACCCCGCGGGCGTTGGCCGCGATCTGTGCGCGCAGGTCCGCGAGATTGGTGTCCGGGTTCCGGGACGGGTAGGGGCCGCCGGTGAGCAGCGCGCGGGTGTCGGTCTCGCGGAAGGTTCCGTTCTCGACGAGCAGCCAGTTGTCGAACAGTACCCCCTCCTCGCGGATGTCGTGGCTGCCGGAGGGCATGGAACCCGGTGTCGATCCGCCTATTTCGGCGTGGTGACCGCGGGAGGCGACGAAGAAGAGGATGTGCTCGCCGGACCCGTCCGGCCCGGGGCCGAAGACGGGTGTGATCACCGTGACGTCCGGCAGGTGGGTACCGCCGTGGTACGGGTCGTTGACCGCGTACACGTCACCCGGCTTCATCGACCCGTGCCGGCGGCGCACCACCTCCTGCACGCTCGTGCCCATCGAGCCGAGATGGACGGGGATGTGCGGCGCGTTCGCGATCAGGTTTCCGTCCGGATCGAACAGCGCGCACGAGAAGTCCAGGCGCTCCTTGATGTTCACCGACTGCGCGGTGGATTCGAGGGTGGTGCCCATCTGCTCGGCGATCGACATGAACAGGTTGTTGAAGATCTCGAGCATCACCGGGTCGGCGTGGGTGCTCACCGCCGTGTCGTCGTGGGCGTGCACCCGGGTGAGCACGAGATGGCCCTGTTCCGACATCGTCGCCTCCCAGCCGGCCTCGACGACGGTGGTCGAGTTGTCCTCCGCGACGATTGCCGGCCCGGCCACGGCGGCGCCGGGGGACAGGTGCTCGCGACGGTGCAGGGGGGCATCGCGCCACGCGCCGTCGACGAACATCCGGACGGTGCCGCGGGACGGGCGGGTG
>NZ_JAALEH010000037.1:0-54704 GCF_011058195.1 Rhodococcus sp. 14C212
CGGCGTCGTCGAGGTACTCGGTGACATCGCGGCGCGGATCGACCACCACCGCCCGGCCGGTGCTCTCGTCACCGATCAGGTACGACGCGTGCGACAGGCACTCGATGTAGTACTGCTCGAGAATCATCGTGGTTCCTCCGTATGAGTCGATTTCGTCCTCGATATGGACAACCCTGCCACATACCCCCTAGGGTATGTCAAGTACCCCGTGGGGTATCTCCGCGAACCTCGCCCCTACCGCAGGAAGCACAACGATGAACACTCCCGTCGACCCCGCCCCCAGGACCGCCGTCACCCCCGAAGCCGATACCCAGGTGCTGCACCGGCTGCGCCGCGCGCAGGGGCAGCTCGCCGGCGTCATCGCCATGCTCGAGTCCGGCCGCGAGTGCCGGGACGTGGTGACCCAGCTCGCCGCCGTCTCCCGGGCGCTCGACCGCGCCGGGTTCAAGATCGTTGCCGCCCAGCTTCGTCGGTGCATGCTCGACGAGGGGGACGACACGTGCCCGGACCGGCTCACCGAGGAACAGCTCGAGCGCCTCTTCCTCGCGCTGGCCTGAGAGAGACCGCCCGACGACGACGTGCGCGACGTGGTGGCGCGATCAGCGCCGTCGGGCCCGGACCACCGTGTCGTGCACGGTGACGGCGCGTCCGTCCGGGTCGGTGACCGACCGCGCGACGGCGGCATCGGTGACGACGTCCCAGCCGTCGGGATCGAGCAACGCCACGACGTCTCCTCCCGTGAAGAACAGCTCGGGCCGCGGCGGGCGCGGCACGGTGGTCTGCAGGTCGGAGGGGTGATGCCCGACGACCAGGAGGGTGCCGCCGGGAGCGACCGCCTCCGCGAGCCCACGGAAGAGGACGTCGCGTTCCGGTTGCGGCAGGTGCATGTACTGCGCGGAGACCAGGTCGTACCGCCCCCGGCCCGGATCCCACGCGGTGAGGTTCTCGTGCAGCCACGTGATGCGCCCGGCGATCTCGGCGCCGGCCCGATCCGCGTGCTCGGCGGCGCGTTGCAGGGCGACGCCGGACACGTCCACCCCGTCGACCCGCCAGCCGCGCCGCGCGAGCCAGATGGCGTCCGCGCCCTCGCCGCAGCCGACGTCGAGGGCGCGGCCGGGCTCGAGTTCGGCCGCCTCCCCCACGAGATGACGGTTCGGCTCACCGCTCCAGAGCGCGGGACGGGAACGGTAGCGCTCGTCCCAGAGTTCTTCGTCGAGTTGGTTTTCCGGCACTGCGACTCCTTCGGTCGTCGGTACGGGTGGTCGGGCGCGTCAGTCGCGGAGCGGGAAGCCGATTCGGGACAACAGCTTCCGGGGACGAGACACCGGCGGCGGGAGCAGTTCGCCGGCCCGCTCGGGGAGTTCCCGCTCGATCGCGGCCTCGATCTCGCGCACCCCGGGATTGACCAGGGCGACCCCTCCCACGAAGACGGTCGGCACGGTCTCGTCGCCGCCGGTGACCGCACGGACCCGCCCCGCGGCCGCGGGGTCCTGCCAGATGTCGATCTCGCGGGTGTCGATGCCGCGCCGGCGCAGGGCCCGGCGCAGCCGCGAACAGAACGGGCACCCGGGTCGCCACAGCACTTCGATCCCGTCGACGAAGTCCGCCGATGTCATCTCGTCGCTCCTCTCACAGCACGTCCCGACCAATATACCCGAGGGGGTATGTTTTTCTCGGGCGTTGCGCACGGTCTCGTAGGACGCGGCGCGGAAGGTCTCGAACTCGTCGATCCGTCCCGGCGGTGACTTTCGACCCTTCCCGGCTGCGGTCCACGAGCGCACCGTGAACACAACCGCGACCTGCTGCGGGATGGGAGGAACGTCGTGACCGCCTGGATCATCCTCGCCGGCGTGCTCCTCGTCGTGGTGATGTTCGTGTTGTCGCAGTCGGTGCACGTCGTCACCCAGTACGAGAAGGGCGTGCTCTTCCGGTTCGGTCGGCTGATCGGGGTGAAGGAACCCGGCCTTCATCTGATCATCCCGATCGTCGACCGTCTCACGAAGGTGTCGATGCGGATCGTCACGATGCCGATCCAGTCCCAGGGGATCATCACGCGCGACAACGTCAGCGTGGACATCTCCGCAGTCGCCTATTTCCGTGTCATCGACGCCGTGAAATCGGTCGTCGCGATCGAGAACGTCGCCGCTGCGATCGATCAGATCGCCCAGACCACGCTGCGCAGGGTGGTCGGCCGGCACACCCTCGACGAGGCACTGTCGGAGACCGACGTCATCAACGTCCACATCCGAGAATTCCTCGACGTGTCCACCCTCGAATGGGGCGTGGAGGTGACCCTGGTGGAACTGAAGGACATCCAGCTTCCCGACAGCATGAAACGTGCCATGGCCCGTCAGGCCGAGGCCGAGCGGGAGAAGCGCGCCAAGATCATCGCGGCGGAAGGTGAGTCGATGGCGGCCGCCGCGCTCGGAGACGCCTCCGACACGATGATGGCCCACCCCCTGGCCCTGCAATTGCGCAACCTGCAGACCCTGGTGGAGCTGGGGGTCGAGAAGAACACCACCGTCGTGTTCCCGGCCCCGATGATGAGTGCCATCGGCGAACTGAAGACATTCCTCGAACACGAAGCCACCGCGGCAGCGGCAGCGGCCGCCCAGCGCACACCGGTGGCGCCCACCTCCGGCCTCGTCGGCAACGGCACGTCGGCACCCACCGCGGCGGCACCCGTCGCTGCGGCACCCCCCGTGCCGGCGCGAGGAGGGTAACGGCCGGGACGGGACTCGACGGCGGATCGGTGATCGTCACCGGTCGCAGCCGCTGCCCTCTTTCCGGCCCGGGGGCGACACACGGGTGCTTCAATGGTCGGGTGTGCAGATGGATGGCCTACTCGGGCGAGCCGATCCTCGTGGAGGATCTGCTGTTCAAGCCCGAGCATTCACTCATCGACCAGAGCTTGCACTCCCACCTCGGAGCCACCACCACCAACGGTGACGGATTCGGAATCGGCTGGTACGGAATAGGTTCCGAACCCGCGATGTTCAAGAGCATCGATCCGGCGTGGAACAATCACAACCTGCGGGAGATCGCCGGGCAGATCCGCACCCCGCTGCTGTTCGCGCACGTGCGGGCCTCGACCGGCACGCAGGTGCAGCGCAGCAACTGCCACCCGTTCCGGCACGAGGAATGGCTGTGGATGCACAACGGCGAGATCCTCGGCTTCCGGGAGATCAAACGGGAACTGATGATGGCCGTGGATCCGTCGCTGTACCCGGACATCGCAGGTACCACGGACTCCGAGGTGCTGTTCTTCCTCGCACTCACGTTCGGTCTGCGGGACGATCCGTTCACCGCGGTCGGCCGTGCGGTCGGGATGGTCGAGAAGGTCGCCCGCGACCGCGGGATCGACGATCCCGTGCAGATGACCGTGGCCACCACGGCCGGCGACACCATCTGGGTGTTCCGCTACTCCAGCGAGGGCCGGACCCGGTCGCTGTTCTATTCCACCGAGGTCGCCAAGCTCCGCGAGCTGCACCCCGAGGTGGAGATGTTCCATCGCCTGGGCATCGACACCCGGTTCGTCGTGTCCGAACCGCTCCGCGATCTGCCGGGCGCGTGGAACGAGATGCCCGAGTCCTCCGCCGCCGTGGTCGGCCCCGCCGGCAACGACATCCGGCCGTTCCGGCCGCTCGAACCGGTGTAACCCCGAGAGGTCGATGCCATGAGTCTCGACAGTTCCCCGAAGGGGCCCGCGGTGGCCTCGGGTTCCGCACTGGTGCTCGCGGTGCTGGCGTCGGGGCAGTTCCTGATGACGCTCGACAGCTCCGTGATGAACGTGTCGATGGCGACCGTGGCCGAGGACGTGGGCACCACCATCACCGGTATCCAGACCGCTATCACCCTCTACACCCTGGTGATGGCCACCTTGATGATCACCGGCGGCAAGATCGGCACCATCCTCGGGCGGCGCCGCGCGTTCGGCCTCGGCCTGATCATCTACGGCACCGGCTCGTTCGTCACCGGTATCGCGCCGAATCTCACCGTCCTCCTCATCGGCTGGTCCCTGCTCGAGGGCATCGGCGCCGCCCTGATCATGCCCGCGATCGTTTCCCTGGTCGCGGCGAACTTCCCCACCGAACGCCGCCCCGCCGCCTACGGATTGGTGGCCGCGGCGGGTGCCGCGGCAGTCGCGGTGGGGCCGTTGCTCGGTGGGGCGGTGACCACCTTCGCGTCCTGGCGCTACGTCTTCTTCGGCGAGGTCGTCATCGTCGTCCTGATCCTGCTCGCGCTGCGTCGCGTGGAGGACATTCCACCGCAGCGGATCCGGCTCGACCTCGTCGGCTCGCTCCTGTCGATCGTCGGCCTGGGAATGTTCGTCTACGGCGTGCTGCGCTCGAGCGAATGGGGCTGGATCCAGACCAAACCCGGCGGACCGGCGATCCTGGGACTGTCCCCCGTCATCTGGTTGCTGCTGGGCGGACTCCTCGTGCTCTACCTGTTCCTTCGCCGGGAGACGTACCTGGCGAAGACGGGCGGCGAACCACTGGTCGACCCCGCGCTGCTGAAGAACAGCCAGCTCTCCGGCGGGCTGGGCATGTTCTTCGCCCAATTCCTCATTCAGGCCGGGGTGTTCTTCTCCGTCCCCCTGTTCCTGTCGGTGGTCCTCGAACTCAGTGCGCTCGAGACGGGTGTGCGGATCCTCCCGCTGTCGATCGCTCTGGTCCTGGCGGCCGTCGGTATCCCCAAGCTGCGACCCCAGGCGAATCCCCGGCGCATCGTCCGGATCGGCCTCGGGACCATGGCCGTCGGCATCCTCATCCTCGTGGGCGGGATGGATCCCGGCGCAAATGCGGCGGTCGTGTCGATCCCGATGCTGCTGATGGGTCTCGGACTGGGTGCGCTGGCCTCGCAGCTCGGTGCGGTCACGGTGTCCGCGGTGCCGGACTCGCAGAGCGCCGAGGTCGGCGGTCTGCAGAACACGGCGACCAATCTCGGCGCGTCACTGGGGACCGCCCTGATCGGGTCCATCCTGATCGCCACCCTGACCACCTCCGTCATCGCCGGCATCGAGAACAACCCGGCCGTGCCGGAATCGGTGCAACAGCAGGCCACCACCGACATGGCTGCCGGGGTGCCGTTCCTGTCCGACACCCAGCTGGAGGGTGCCCTGGACGAGGCGGGGGTGGATGAGGCCACCGCGGATGCGATCGTCGAGGTCAACTCGGACGCACGGCTCGAGGCCCTGCAGGTGGCCTTCGCCGTCACGGCACTGATCACCGTCGCCGCACTGTTCGGCACCGGATCGCTACCGCGCCTGCCGGTGGGCGCACGGACCGGCGAGGGTCAGCGCAGGCCCGACGAGACCGACGACGAGCGCTGAGGCCGCCAGGCCAGGTCCCGGAGCCGCACCCAGTCCCAGGTGGGTGCCGAGACCAGGGTTCCCGGACGGTGCCGGGGCACCCGCACCCGCAGCGCCTGCGGCTCGATCGTGCATCGCACCGGCGTGGGCAACATCAACGCTTCCCCGTCCACGCCCACCGGTATCTCCGGCGCCTCCGCGTCGACGACCACCTCGGTGGCCACGCGCTGAACCAGCCCGCGGCTGTGAGTACGGCGCAGCAGGCCGACTGCCTGCCCGGCGCCCGCCACCGAGATCGCCACCACTCCGAGCACCCCGCGATCCAGACGTGGCCGGCGTCCCATCCCCGCGAGGTCGTCGGTCGCGTACGGGCCGTTGCTCACCAGGACGGCCTGCGCGCCCTCCACCGGCGTGTCCCCGTCGATGCGGGCACGCAGCCGGGTGGCGCTGTCGCGGGCGAGCAGGTCGGGCATCATCCGAAGCGCCGTCCCGGCCTTGTCATCCCGGTACTCCGGGCTCTGCACCACGTCGGCGTAGACACCGAACGAGGCGTTGTTGACGAACACCCGTCCCCCGATCCTGCCGAGATCGACGCGCAGTTCCACACCGTCACGCAGCGCATCCAGGCCTGCGGCCGGGTCCTCCCGATCCAGTCCCAGGTCCAGGGCGAAGTGGTTCCGCGTACCGGCGCTGATCACCAGGAACGGCAGACCGTGCTCGGCCGCGATCGCCGCCACCAGGGCCTGTGTCCCGTCGCCTCCGGCGACACCGAGCAGGTCGGCGCCACGCTCCACCGCCTGCCGGGCCAGGACCTCGACATCGACGGGAACCGGTCCGGCGAGCAGGGCCACCTCGGCACCGAGTTCCTCGGCCTTGCGTTGCAGATCGAACTTCACGACCTTGCCGCCGCCGGACCGGGGATTCATCACGAGGAAGGGCCGGCGGACCGGTCCGACGGGATATTCGGGCATCCCCTGCTCTGCGTCGCGTCGCAGTGCCGCCCTCGCACACACCAGGGCGAGCAGCACCAGCGCCGTCTGCACCAGCACAACCCAGAGCAGGCGCTCTCGTACGAACAGCACGAGCAGAGCGAGCGGTGCGAGCACGACCACGGTCAGAGACAGCACCCGCAGCAGTCCCCGGCTCGCGAGGAACCAGTACGCGGCCGCGAACGTCACCACCACCATCGCCACGCTCACCACCAGGAGTGCGACGGCTCCGCGCAGGCCCGCGCCGATCACCGGAACGGCGGCGGCGCAGAAGACGGCGACGAACGCCGCCCGAGCCCACCACGTGCGCGAGGGCGGCACCTCGTCGCCGGGAACGGCGCCCATCGGACTCACGTCCCCGTCTTCGAGCCCGGGAGTTTCTCCGTCGGTTGGTCGTCCGCCGGGGGCCCGCCCGTCGGTGGTGCCGACGCCGCGTCCTCCACGGGCTGCTCCCAGGCTCGGGCCGGCCGGATCAGCACCTCGAGCGCGAGCAGGGCCAGCAGAGCACCGAGAACGACCCACACGACCACGAGACCGGTCGGATACCGCCAGAACATCAACATCAGCGCGGCGATCCCGATGATGGCGAGCCGCAGTGCGGTCCGAGCCCGGTACGCGCCGGCTTCCACCTGGTTCGGTGGCCGCGTCTTGCGGGCCCGCTGCACCGCGTCCATGCCTCGTCCGAACCCACGGCGGACGGCTGCTGCGGAGGCCGATCCCCCGGTCAGATACGCCCCGACCGCGATCACCAGGCCCAGAACCGCCACCGCCCGCAGCGCGTTCCGCAGCGGCACCAGCACGGTGTCGACAATCGCCGTGGCGGCGTCCGGGGACAGTGCGTCCGGGGGAATATTGTCGAGATAGAGCGCTCGGACGACGATGAGCGCGATCGCGAGGATCAGCATCCCCACGAGCAGTGCCGCGCCGACGAACGCGAGGGCACGACGGCGACGGCCGGGCGGAGCCACGGCCACCGCGGCCACGGCGGCGGCGATTGTCAGCCACGGCAGCACGTCCGAGGCCGTGTCCAGTGCGTTGACCGCCCGTTGTGCCTTGACCAGCTCCGGCGACTGGAAGAGCACGAACTGCTTGTCGATGTCCGGGATCTTCTCGGCGAAGGTGAATCCTCGCTCCAGCAGACGAGCCTGAACGTTGTCGATGATGGTGCCGAGGGAGATGCTGACCGTGCCGCTCTCGTCCACCGTCACCGACGACGGACCGACATTACCGGTGACCACCGCCACCAACGCGGTATGTGCGGCGCGGTTGGCCTGGATCCACAGATCCTCGAACTGGTCGGTCTGCACCAGAGACAGCACCGTGTCGTACACGAAGTTGCGCGCCTGACCGGCGATCACCGGCGCCAATCCCTCGACCGCCCGGTCCACCCGCGGCGCATCCGCGGTCGCCGGAACCGCATCGGTGAGGGCCGTCAGCGCGTCGGCGGTCAGCCCTTCGACGTCCACGCGCGTGAAGATCTCGTCGGTGACCGTACCCGCGATCTCGGTCTGGATCGCGGGATCGGAACCCAGCGGTGCCACGGTGGCGACGTACCGATCCGTGTCGAGGACTTCACTGCGCACGAATCGCGCCGTCACCGACGTGATCGCCAGCAGGGCGACCAGCACGGTCAGGATCGCCACCGCGGTCCAGCGCAGCGCGTGCCGCGGCGGGCGCGACACGGGAGGCGGCGGCGGCGGTGCCTCGGGCGCGGCGGCCGTCTGCGCGCGCAGCGCGGCCACCTCTGACCGTAATCGCTCCAGTTCGGCGCGCTCGGTGGTGTCGAGCGGAGCGGTCCCCGTGCCGCTGCGCGTCAGGTCGCTGTCCATCGTCTTCTCTTTCCACTCGGTCACAGAGGCACGGCGCACAGACGAAGCGTGCCCTGGAGGCACGAGACGACCCGCCCCTTCACATCGCGCCGATCGGCGGCCGGTCCGACCGAACACGCCGGACCGGCCTCCGGTCGAACCTAGTAGTCCAGCCGTGGATTCCAGGTCGATACCGCCCAGATGACCACCACGTCGAGAGCGATGACCAGAATCGACCACCACGGGTAGTACGGCAACCACATGAAGTTGAGCAGGATCGACAGGGCCGCGATGACGATCGCCGCGACTCGCGCCCAGGTGGCTCCGGTGATGAGAGCGATGCCCACCAGGATCATGACGGCACCCGCGACGATGTGGACCCAGCCCCAGGCGGTGAAATCGAACTTGAAGGTGTATTCCTGTCCCACCACGAACAGTTCGTCCTCCGCCACCGCCGCGATCCCCTGCAGCAGTTGCAGGATTCCCACGGTGATGAGAATGACGGCGGCACCGATCGAAGTACCCGCCGCGATCCCCTGCTTGACGCTCCCCTCGCCGGCACTGTTCCGGCCCACGCTGTTGTGGCTGACACTGCCCTGACCGACACGCATATCCTCGGACACGACCCGTCCCCTTCCCTGAGATGTGGTTCGGTGAAACTGTGGTGAAATGTCCTGCCCTATCGCTTCATTCCCTCATCCGCCGGGTGAACCGCGGATCCGGGACGCGGATCGGGTCTGCGCCCACGACTCGGGCTTCAGGTCGTCGACCTGCACGCCGGGACCATAGAACTCGTGAACCAGGCCGAGGACACGGGCGAGCACCTCCGCGTCCGTGAGATCGTCCCGGAGCACCACATGCAGTTGAGCCGGACTGTCACCGGATTCCGTCGACCACACCAATCGGCAAGCCCAGTCGCTCATCTCGGTCCCCCTGCGTGGCGTCGTTTCCGGCAACCGGATAGCGGAACCCTCTCCGGGCCGAACAGCACCCGGGTGTGCGCGTCCGGCCGGCCTGTAGAGGCGAGGGCGGTCAACCCAACGTCCATCCCGGGCTCCTTCCGGCATCGTTCCATTCGCGATCCAGCGCCGACATCCTCCGCCGCACGCCGACGCGATGAACTCCGTAGAGGAGCAGCAGGGCGATGCCGGAGCCGACCCCCCACACCGTGAGCGCGGCACTGACACCGGCCACGACACCGTCCGAGCCCGTCCTGGGCGCGGCGACGGGATCACCGGTCGAGTCGATCCAGATGTCGATCGTCTCGCCCGGCTTCGCGCCGAAGGGCGTCTCCACCTTCCCCGTGCGCGTTTCGCCGGGTCCGGTCGTCCACCGCGCGGTCGCTCGGTCCAGGTCCCCCGGACCCCGGGTCGCAGTGTCCGTCATCGAACCGGCGTCCGTCGGAGTCGGTTCCTCGAGAATGAGCGCTGTCACTTCGTGGCGTTCCAGCCGTTCCTCCAGCGCCAACTGGCCGACCCGGGCGTAGGTCGCCGTTCCGTACGCAGCGGCAAGAGGTACCAGGGCAAGCACGAACATCGCGACGACCAGAACGAGTGCGGATTCGAATCGCTCGGATCGTCGCATCAGCGGGTTGCCGCTCCACGGAGCGCGGCGCCACAACCGGAGGACCAGGGGCTGCTCTGCGTTCATCTCGAAACTCCTGCAGTTACGTGACTACAGTGTTCCGCCGACGACAGCCTGTGGCGTAGGGCACAAGGTCATCGCTCGTTCGGGCGATCAGGAACGAGGGTCGCCCGGCCGACCGCCTCGGGCCGACGGGCCCGGGGGTTCGGTTCCCGCTGCGTACTCCTGCATGGGCACGTCGTCGGCCGCCCACGCCTTCATCACCGGATCGACGATCCGCCAGGCTTCCTCGGCCTCGTCGCCCCGAATGAACAACGTCGGGTTGTTGTGGAGCATCCCGAGGAGCAGATTGGCGTACGGAGTCCGGCCCGATGCCGGCTCCATCAACTCGAGCTCCTGGTGTGCGGCCCGATCGTCCGGGCCGTTGAGGTTTGTGGACAGCCGCACGTACGGTTCGGTGAGGCCGAGCCTGAGCACATTCGGCTCGACACCCGGCCACAGGTCGAGCAGGTATTTCGGCATTGCCCGGTAGTGAATCGCGATCTCGGCGGTGTCTGCGGCCAGAGCCTTGCCCGACCGCAGGGTGAACGGCACTCCGGCCCATCGAGGATTGTTCACCCCCAGGGTCAAGGACGCATACGTCTCGGTGTTGCGGGTGGGATCGACTCCTGGTTCGTCCACATAGGAGGGAACCTGCCGGGTCCCGATGGTGCCGGCGGTGTACCGGGCACGGACCGAATCACTGCACAGCGTCTCCGCGGACGGCGTGGCCACTGCCCGCAGCGCCTCGACCCGCACTCCGCGGAAGGAGTGCGGGTCGATCCGGGCAGGCTGTTCCATGAGCACCAGCGCCATGACCTCCATCAGATGGTTCTGCACCATGTCCTTCATGGCGCCGGCGCCGTCGTAGTACCCCGCCCGGCCTTCGAGGGTCAGGCTCTCGAGCCAGCTGATGTCCACCCGCTCCACGTGCACGGCGTTCCAGGTGGGCTCGAAGACCCGGTTGAGGAACCGGAGCACCAGGATCCGGCGGACGAGTTCGTTGGACAGGAAGTGATCGACGCGGAAGATCGTCGGCTCGGGAAGCTGGACCCGCAGGAGATCGTTGAGTTCGCGGGCCGACTCCAAGTCGGTGCCGAAGGGCTTCTCGACGGCCACCGCATCGGATCGGCGCAGTTTCGCCGCGGCGAGCGCCGTCAGCACCCCACGGAGCAGACTCGGCGGAAGCGCCAGATAGACGAGGGTGTCCGGCCCGTCGTCACCAAGCACACGGCACACGTCCTCTGCCCGGGTCACGTCGGCCGGCTCGTACCCGAGCATCCGCACGACGGCGTCCTTCGCCGCCGGCTTCGCGGTCGAGTGTGCATCGAGGCCCTCGGCGATGTGTTCGCGGAACTGCTCGGTCGACCAGTCCGTGTTCGCCGAACCCACAATGGTGAGCTGCGGCGGTAGCAGTTCGGCCTCGGCGAGCTGTGCGACCGCCGGCATCACCAGGCGACTGGTCAGATCGCCGGAGGCTCCGAACAGAACGATGCGTTCGATCATCGTGTCACCCTTTCTCGGGTCGGGGTGGAGGGCGGGCTACGGCGACGGCCGGGCGCCCGAATACCGTGGGGAGGGAGGCCCCGTCACGCCTGGACGGCAGCGGAGGATCGCCCCGGCCTCGGGTTGCGCCGCGCGCTCGGCTTCGGGGAGATCGAACCAGGAGGTCGTGATGTAGAGATCTCCTCCGTCGGCACCTCCGAAGGCGATCGAGGTGGGATTGGACGTAGGAAGTTCCACCACACCGTCGAGCGTGCCGTCGGCGCGATAGCGGTGGACGGCCCCGGCTCGTCCCAGCGCGATCCACAGCATGCCGTCGTCGTCGACGCTCATACCGTCCGGCCAGAACCCTGTGTCGCCGAACTCGACGAAGCGGCGACGGCCGGTGAGGACACCGGTGACGGAGTCCAGATCGAACACGTCCACGATGCCGAGGGCCGTGTCGGCCAGATAGAGACGTTCCCGGGAGTCGTCGAAGGCCGGGCCGTTGGAGATCGTGAGGCCGTCGACGACGCGCGTCACCGTGTCGCCGTCCACCCGGTACAACGACGCGTTCCGTGGACGTTTGTCGAAAGCCATCGTGCCGACCCAGGCTCGGCTCCGGCCGTCGATCTTGACGTCGTTCGCCCGGTTCTCGGGTCTGTCCTGCTCGATGGGAACACGCAGTTGCAGCGAGCCTGTCCGACGGTCGAGGAGTGCCAGGCCCTCGGGACTCGCGACGAGCGGTTCCCCCGACGCATCGAGCACTACGCCGCCCGGTTGGCCGGGCGTGCTCCACGCGCTGTCACCACCCGACGACGGGTCCAGACAGTGCACCCGCTCTCCGGTGATGTCGACCCACCACAGCCGGCCGCTCGCCGCATCCCAGGTCGGGCCCTCGGCGTGCTGGGCCCGGATGCTCGACGCCACCTCGACCGACGTGTCACCCATGCCGCAGCCCTGCGATTCGCCCCCGGCCGATCGAGTCGTCAGACATGTTCGAGTGCACCGGCGCGCCGGGCCATGTCACCCTCGGCATGTGCCACCACCGGCATGCCGCCCTTCCCTACCTCGAGCGGCGTCCGGTGGTAGCCGTGGTAGGTCATCATCCCGCCCGCGAGAAAGGCCACGTCGTCCCAGCCGTTCTGCTTGAGCACACAGTAGGCGATGTAGCTGCGGAATCCCGATCGGCAGTAGGTGTAGACGGGCTTGTCCCGGGGCACCTCGTCGAGTCGCCGGCGCAGTTCCGTGTAGGGCACGAGGATCGCGCCGGGGATGTGCCACGCGTCGTACTCGGCCTGCGTGCGGGTGTCGAGGATGGTCACCCGATCGGCGCAGTCCGGGTAGTCCTCCGGATACCAGAGGTCGATGTCGCCGCGCAGCAGGTTCGCACCCAGGAAGCCGACCATGTTGACCGGATCCTTCGCGGAACCGTACGGCGGGGCGTAGGCAAGCTCGAGATGCTCGAGGTCGTACACCGTCATCCCGGCCCGAAGCGCCACCGCGAGGACATCGATGCGCTTGTCGACACCGTCCCAGCCGAGCACCTGCGCACCGAGCAGTTTGCCGTCGGCAGGGGCGAACAGCACCTTGAGAAACAGCGGCGCGGTCCCGGGATAGTACGCCGCATGGCCGTTGTGGTGGTCGTATACCTTGCGGTAGTCGATGCCGGCGGCGCGCAGTTCCGTCTCGGTCAACCCGGTTCCACCGGCGGTCATGTCGAAGACCTTGACCACGGCAGTGCCCTGGGTGCCGCGGTATCCGCTGTCGCGGCCTGCGATGGTGTCGGCGGCGATCCGGCCCTGCCGGTTGGCCGGGCTGGCCAACATCGACAGCACCGGCTCACCGGTCAGGAAATTCGGGGTCTCCACAGCGTCACCCGCGGCGAGGATGTCGGGGGCCGAGGTACGCATGTGTGCGTCTACGACGATGCCTCCGCGAGGGCCGATCTCGATGCCGGCCTCGCGGGCCAGATCCACGTTCGCGCGTACTCCGGCGGCCATGACGACGACGTCGGCCTCGACGGTGGTGCCGTCGGACAGGTCGAGTGCCAGCTTGCCGCTCGGCGCCTCGCGGACCGAATTCGCGGAGGTTCCCAGGCGCAGGTCCACATCGTGGGTGCGGACGTGGTAGTCCAGGATTCGTGTCATCTCGGGGTCGAGCCAGGGCATCAGCCGCTCGCTGCGTTCGACCACGACGGTCCGCAGACCACGCGATCTGAAGGCCTCGGTGAGCTCGAGGCCGATGTAGCTGCCGCCGACGACGACGGCGCTCGAGGTGTCCTCATCGAGCCGCGCGATGATGCGGTCCATATCCGGAATATTGCGTAGCACGTCCACCCGTGGGTCGTCGGCACCGGGGATGGGCGGACGGAGCGGGACCGCCCCGGGACACAACACCAGCTTGTCGTACGCCTCCCGGTACGTCCGGTCCTGCACGTGGTCCCGGACCTCGACTTCCTTCGCGTCGCGATCGATCCGGACAACCTCCTGCCCGATCCGCACGTCCAGCGCGAGGCTCGCCGCCAGGCTTTCGGGCGTCTGCAGCAGCAGGCTGTTCCGGTCCGGAATCTCGCCGCCGATGTGGTAAGGCAGTCCGCAGTTCGCGAACGAGACGTACTGGTCGCGCTCGAGAACGACGATCTCGGCCGACTCGTCCAATCGTCGCAGGCGCGCCGCCGTCGAAGCTCCGGCCGCGACGCCTCCCACAATCACAGTCTTCATCTCGTTCCCTTCGATTCCCGCTCGGTCCCGGTGGACGCACCGGTGCGCTGGTTGTCTGTGACTCGTTGCGTGCCGGCTTCTGCCGCCGCGATCGCGAACGCCGCGCCGACGAGCGTCAGGTGACTGAAGGCCTGGGGAAAGTTGCCGACCTGTCGCTTCCGGCCGACGTCGTACTCCTCGGCCAACAGGCCCAGGTCGTTGGACAGGGCGATGAGCCGCTCGAACAACGCACGCGCCTCGCCGATGCGTCCGTTTGCCGCCAGTGCGTTGACGAGCCAGAAGGAGCACGCCAGGAACTGGCCCTCGTCGCCGGGCAGGCCGTCGTCGGTCTGAGCCGTCGAGTAGCGCGAGACGAAACCGTCGCGGCCGAGTTCGCGCGTGACGGCGTCGATGGTCCCGGTGACCCGTTCGTCCGTGCCCGGCAGGAAGCCGACGATCGGGATGAGGAGCACACTGGCGTCGAGTTCGCCGGATCCGTAGTACTGGGTGAAGGTCCCGCGTTCCGGGTCGAATCCGCGCTCGCAGATCTCCCGGTGGATCTCGTCGCGCACCGCTCGCCAACGTTCCAGTGGCGCTTCGAGATCGAATCGTTCGACCAGCCGCACGGCGCGGTCGAACACCACCCAGGCCATGACTTTGGACTGGGTGAAGTGCCGGCGTGGCCCGCGAGTTTCCCAGATCCCGTCATCGGGTTCGCGCCAAATCGACTCCACGTGCTCGATCAGGGTGCGCCAGCGCGGCCACAGCCGGCGTTCGACCCTGCCGAGGATCTCGGCACCCAGGAACAGCACACCGACGACCTCGCCGTAGACGTCGAGCTGGAACTGTTCGGATGCGGCATTGCCGACCCGGACCGGCGCCGAGCCTTCGTATCCGGGAAAGTCCCCGAGTTCGAACTCGGTCAGCCGCCGCTCGCCACTGATCCCGTACATGATCTGGATCTTCGTCGGATCGCCGGTACCGACGAGGGTGAGGAAATCGCGAAATGCGAGTGCCTCGTCCGTGTACCCGGCGGCGAGCAGCGCTTCGAGGGCCAGCACGGAGTCACGCAGCCAGCAGTAGCGGTAGTCCCAGTTGCGCACTCCGCCGACGTCCTCGGGCAGGGATGTGGTCGGCGCGGCGACCACCCCGCCCGTGGTTTCGGAGGTCATGGCCTTGAGGGCGATCAGCGAGGTCAGCACCTGATCCCGGTACGGGCCCGAGTACGTGCAGCGCCCGCTCCATTCCTGCCACCACGCCTGGGTGCGAGCCAGCGCCGAATCGGCGTCCTCGACCGGCGGAGCATCTTCGAACGACAGGTGCCAGCACAACGTGAACCGTTCCCGCTGACCTTCGGTGACGACGAAGTCGGCACGAACTGCTGCGTCGCTGATATGCAGGGGCACCGGCGTACTGAGGCGGAACGTGTCCGGACCTGCGGTGGCGCGGATTCCGTCCGGAGCCGGTTCCACCCACGGGGCGACAGAACCGTAGTCGGGTCGAATCAGCAGTTCCATCTGCATCTGCACCCGGCCGCGCAGCCCTTCGACTATCCGCATCAGCTGGGGAGGACCGTCACCGCGCCGGGGCATGAAGTCGATCACGCGCACCGCACCCTCGGCGGTCTCGAATTCGGTTTCGAGCACCAGCGTCCCGGGGCGGTAGCGGCGGGCACCTGCGTGCGCGGTGCCGGCCGGGGCGAGGCTCCAACGGCCGTGCCGCTCGTCGCCGAGCAGGGCGGCGAAGCAGGACGCAGAGTCGAAGCGGGGCAGGCACAACCACTCGATCGCGCCGTTGCGGCCGACGAGCGCCGCGGTCTGTAGATCTCCGATGAGGCCGTAGTCCTCGATGCGCATTGCGGATCTCCTGTCTCCCTCGTCCCGAGCGGTTCGTGTGACGCGGTCTTCCGCTCGGTTCCTCGTGCGCGTGCCTGGCGCGGTCGCACGACCGAGGCCCTGCATCTCGGCGGCGCCCCATGAAGCCCCGGCGCCTTCGGCCTACTCACATCGCGTAGACGGAAGTGAAGGGAGGACGACCTGGAGCCCTCGGTTTCCGCTGCGGTCTCCATCGAGTGAACAACCCGGACACGAGCCGGAGTAGGGCACAAGGTCATCTGGGGCTCCGGGGCCTGCGGCGATCGGGTCCGTTCGTTGCCCCGGATGTACCGCGGTCACTTCGGGGCACGCCGAAGAAGCTCGATGCCGCTCCGCCGGACCTACACCGGTTCGAGCGGCCGGAACGGCCGGATCTCGTCCTCGCCGGGCCGGACCAGGCCCGCGGAGGACTCCGGTATTTCGTTCCATGCCCCCGACAGATCGCGTAGCGGTTCGGACACGATGAAGCGGGTCTCGGCGCCGAGCTGGTGCAGCACCTCGACCTCGGGATGCAGCTCGAGGAGCTTGGCGAGCTTGGTGGAATAGAACAGCGATCGGCTCTTGCCTTCGCTGGAATAGCGGAACACCCACATCGACTCGCCGTCCGTCGTCGCCACGGTCATCTGCACGGGGTGCTCGATCGCATGGGCGCGCGCGACCTTCTCCACGTATCCGACAGCCCGGCCGACGGCAGCGAACGGGTCGTCCTCGAGACCGAACGTCAGCGCGAGGTAGAACAGCATCTCGGAATCGGTCGAGCCCTCGATGTCCGGATACAGCGCCGGATCCACGGCCAGCACCAGCTCGCGCTTGATCTCCCGGAACCCGTTGAGGACGCCGTTGTGCATCCACAACCACCGCCCGTGCCGGAAGGGATGGCAGTTGCTGCGCTGGACGCCCGTCCCGGTCGAGGCACGCACGTGTGCGAACAGCAGCGGCGTCTCCACCTGGGCGGCGAGTTCGCGAAGGTTTCGGTCGTTCCAGGCCGGATCGACGCTCTTGAACACCGCCGGTTCCGGCCCTCGCCCGTACCACCCGATGCCGAAACCGTCACCGTTGGTGGTGGTGGCGCCGAGGCGGGAATGCAGGCTCTGGTCGATCAGCGAGTGCACCGGGCGGAACAGTAGATCCTCGGCCAGGACCGGATCGCCGGAATACGCCATCCATCTGCACATCCCACCATTGGAACACCGCTGAGACGTCGACCGCATTGCGGAACGGCCACAGTTCGGTCTTCGTTCGTATCGGATCCGTGGTCGCCCGGCACAGTGAGAACAGCTGCGCGTCGAGGACAGCAGGGTTTCAGGGTCTTTATCCCCTGGGGAGGCGCCGGATGCGGTGTCATTCTCGATGTGAGGCGCCCGACATCGCGGGGGTTCGGTCCCATCGCCGGGTCCGCTCACAGGAGGTTCACATCATGGATTCGTTCTGGGATTACGTGTGGTACACGATCATCGTGTTCGCCTTCGTGGCGTATCTGATGGTGCTGTTCCAGATCTTGGTCGACCTGTTCCGCGATCACACCGTTTCCGGCTTCGCCAAGGCCCTCTGGGTGATCGGACTGGTCTTACTCCCGTACCTGACCGCGTTCGTCTATCTGATCGCCCGTGGCCGCGGCATGGCGGAGCGGTCGATGCGTGCCCAGCAGGAGACCAAGCAGGCCACCGACGAGTACATCCGGCAGGTGGCCGGCAAGTCGCCGGCCGAGCAGATCGCCGATGCGAAGGCGCTGCACGACTCCGGCGCGATCACCGCAGCGGAGTTCGAACAACTCAAGGCCACGGCTCTGGGACAGACATCCGCGGGACAGCCCGGAATGCAGGTCCGATAGTCAGGATCTGCACGGCATCCCGAGGTACCAAGAGCTCGGTCGGCGGACGCGAGCACCATTCGGTGACGCACGTGTCCCATTACGACGCGCTCGCTTACGCCCGGGGGCGGCAAGGAGCCGCCGACCGAGTCCGAGTGGAGGCTCGCGGCGCGGCGGTGGAACGGGATCCGACGAACATGATCGACGCCGACAAACCCGTTCATGCCACCGACTGCGCGGAATTCGCGTCCGCGGCGCGAGGTGGAGGACGTGCTCCGCGGCCACGATGCGGGGCAATCGCCGACACGGGATCTTCCGCACCGGCGTCCGGTCATTGCGCACGGAGGTGGACGGCGGCCGGGGGCTTCCGGTTTCACTGGGATCTCCGGCCGCCACCCCGAACTGTCGGCACGGTTGGACTCGGCGCCGGCGGGTTGTCGGTTCTCGACGGGCCCGCCCCGAAGCCTCCGGGGCGGGCCCGTCGATCTTCCCGGATTGTGGCCACGAAGACGTGGGACAACGCGGATCGAACAGATCCGCACACATGCGGTCGACACGAAATCGATGAGAGAGAGCAGCCATGACCGCGGTAATGAAAAAAGGCAACACAGTTCCCCTGAGGTGGGACGAGGTCTACTACACGAACTGCCCCTCGTGTCGGCCAGCAACGTCGACCAGGAACTGGGATGGACCCGCGAGGAGTTCAAGAAGATCGGCGTGGAGTACGCCTTCTTGCGCTCCCGGAGGGAGAACGACTGGTACCCGCACTACATTCACAATCTGGACAATCTGATTCGCTTCGGGGGCCTGTTCCCACCCGTCCACGTGCACGCGGACATCCGCCGGACCCGGCTATTGGGTGCAACCCACGCCTCGCGTGAGGGTGGTTGCCTTCTGGTGCGTGCCCGGGACGACATCTACCGGATGGTGGAACTGAAGGGCAAGAAGATCGGCCTCACCAAGAGTCTGAACACCATCAAGAACGACTGGTGGCGCATCCAGGAGGAACAGGGCATCGAGCTGATGCTCAGACTCAACGGAATGACCCGCGACGACGTCGAAATCGTCGAGTTCCCCTACCCGGACGACTGGTACGACAAGCCCGAGATGCTCGACCCCATGAACAATCCGTCGGAGCTGTGGCTCAAGCGTGACCACAAGCACGACCTGGCCTTCCGTCCGCTCGAGACTGCACTCGGGCAGGGCCTCGTCGATGCCATCTACACCCAGAGCAAGCCGTTCCAGCACCTGCAGGAGGCGACCGGCAGGTTCAAGGCGATCGAGGACCTGTCGCGGTACCCGGACTGGACGCTGCAGGTGGCCAACATCCCGGCCGTCATCACCTGCACCGACGAGATGGCCGAGAAGCACCCCGAGCTCGTACTCGCGTTCATGAAGGGCATGATCAAGGTCGGCCGCTGGGCCAACGAGAACAAGCACGCTGCGGCTGCGATCCTCGACAGGCAAACCTTCTACCTGGACGCCGAGGACACCTACGAGGGCATCAAGCATATCGACATGGTGCCCAACCTGTCGCCGCAGAACCTTGCCTCCATCGATATCGGCAAGGACTTCATGCTCAGTCACGGCTACATCGAGAACGACTTCGACGTGCACGAATGGGCCGCCCCCGAGTTCTTCGAGCAGGCGGCCAAGGAGCTGCTCGAAGAGGAGTGGACCCGGCGCAGCACCGCCAAGCTGCCGGAAGGCACGGCGCTCGAAGTGACCGCCACACGACTCGGATGAGGACAGCGACGACATGACCAGAACAGCACTCGACATGATCGAGGAGGCCCGGGCACGGGTCTCCTCGGTGGGTCCCCAGGCGGCCGCCGAACAGGCCGCCGCAGGCTCCGTGCTACTCGACGTCCGCGAGGCCGAAGAGTGGCCGCACGGTCACATCGACCGGTCCGTGCCGGCGCCCCGCGGGTTGCTCGAGTTCTTCGCGGATCCCACCAGCCCGCACCCCAAGACGGCGCTCGAACCGACCAATCGGGTGATCGTGGTATGCGCATCGGGGGCACGCGCCGCCCTCGCCGCGGCCACGCTCCAGGACATGGGATACACCGACGTCGCAGTTCTCGAAGGCGGCTTCAACGAATGGAAGGCAGCGGGGCTGCCGACCTGCGAGCACGACTACGCAGAGATCTGAATTACACGGCCGGTGAGGAGGATGCCGCGTAACCGGTGGACAGCCTCCGGCTCAAACGATTACGGCCTGATGGATTGTGGCAGGCAACGTGTGGGAATGGAGGACGGACTACTTCACCGCTCGTCACGGGGCGGACGCACGTGACACCGCCCCCACCTGCCATGTCGGATTCCGCTGCCTCACGCGGGCCCTGAGCAGCGCCGGTCAATCGATCGAGAACCAGGCCCGCACCTGTGCCTCGTGGTCGACGTACCGTTCGCCGGAAACGTCGACGACCACCTTGTCGATCGTGCCCCCGGTGAACGGGAATGGGGACACGTAGTCCGGGGTGACCGGAGAGGCACTGTCACGCCCGACGCAGATGCCGTCACCGACGAGGCAGAACACCCCCGGCTGGGTAACGATTTCGCCGGTGGCCACCTGCTGATCATCGATGTAGAGGGTCAGGGTGCCGGCGAAGCCCGGCATCGCCGGATCGGTGTTCTTCCCGGAGACGGCGAATTCGGCGGTGCACACGTGGGGGCCGGGGGTGATGTCCCGATCGGCGACCACGGTCTGCAGGTGCGTGCCGACCCAGTTGAAGGCGTAGCGCAGACGGTGGTCCTTGATGTAGAGACTGTGGCCGCCGGCCAGGCCGCCGTGGGCGTAGAAGACTCCCTCGGCATCGGCCGAGTCCACATGGACTCCAACGACGATCGCGTAGGACCGTCCGGTGATGGCGACACCGGCCGCCTCGGGGACGTCCGCGCAGTCCGGATAGTAGACGTAGCGGTCTCGCGCCTTTCCCGGGCGGGGGCGTTCGGCGAGCACCTGTTCGAGGGCGCTGCGGTCGTCCAGCGGTAGCCCGTGGTAGCGGCCGGCGTAGTAGAACCACAGACTCTTCAGGGTTTCCAGCCGCTCGGGTTCGGCGTCGGCGAGGTTGTGCAGTTGCGCCCGGTCCTCCGCGAGGTGGTAGAGCTCCCACACATCGGTGTCGAAGTGGCCCCACCCGGACAGCGGCGGATGCACGGAACAGGCGAGCCACCCCTCGTGATACAGCGAGCGCTGCCCCAGCATCGTGTAGAACTGCACGGCCTTGCCCGGTGCCGCGGGATCGGTCAGCGAGTCCGCGAAACTCTCTCCCTCGAGCGGACTCTGGGTGTACCCCTTCAGGACCTCGGGTGGGCTGATGCCGAGCAGCTCGTAGATCGTCGGGACGACATCGACGGCGTGGACGTATTGGTCCCGGGGCTCGGGGGCGGACGGGATCTTCGCCGGCCACGAGACCACGCACATATCGGCGACGCCGCCCTCGTAGCCGGCCCAGCGCTTCCAGTACGGAAAGGGTGTGTCGAAGGCCCATGCCCAGCCGGTGTTGTAGTGGTTGTACGACGTCGGACCGCCGAGTTCGTCGATGTGGGGAAGGTTCCCCTCGGTCGTGTCGGGGACGCCGTTGAAGAAGCGCCATTCGTTGAACGATCCGTTCGGCCCGCCCTCGCCGCTGGCTCCGTTGTCGGAAACCACGACGATGATCGTGTTGTCCAGCTCACCGGACTCCTCGAGCAGATCGATCACGCGGCCGAGCTGGTCGTCCGTGTAGGAGATGTATCCGGCGAAGACCTCGGCCATGCGAACGAACAGGCGCTGCTCGTCGTCCGTGAGCGAATCCCAGGGCCGGACGGTGTCGAGCAGTGGCCACGGCTGCCCGTCGGGCCCGGTGGTGGCCGGCTCCCCGTGCGGATTGATCGGGGAAAGCTCGGTGCCCTCGGGCAGCAGCCCGAGGTCCTTCTGCCGCTGCAGAATCTCGGCGCGGATGGCCTCGTAGCCCTGGTCGAACTTCCCCTTGTACCGGTCGGCCCATTCGGTGAAGACGTGATGGGGCGCGTGCCCGGCCTGCGGGGCCAGGTACATGAAGAACGGCTTGTCCGGGTCGACGACCCTCGCGTCGCGGATGAATTCTATTGCCTTGTCCGCCAGATCTTTCGACAGGTGATAGCCGTCCTCCGGGGTGCCGGGGGCGTCGACCGGATGGTTGTCGTAGACGAGGTCGGGGTACCAACTGTTCGACTCGCCGCCGAGGAAGCCGTAGAAGCGCTCGAAGCCGCGGCCCAGCGGCCACCGGGTCTTGACCGCCGCCATGTTCATCTCCTCCCCCGGCGTCAGATGCCACTTGCCGACGCAGTAGGTGTTCCAGCCCCGCTCGGTCAGCACCTCGGAGACGAAGCCGCTCTCGAAGGGGATGTGCGTGGAGAGGCCTGGGAATCCGGAGCTGAGTTCGGCGATGGTGGCCATGCCGTTGGTCGTCGCGTTACGCCCTGTCAACAGGGAGGACCGAGTGGGGGAACACAGCGCCGTGGTGTGGAAGTTCGAGTACTTCACGCCCCTGTCGGCGATGCGGCGCATCGTGGGGGTCTCGATCGGACCCCCGAAGATGTCCATGCTGCCGTACCCGACGTCGTCCCAGGCGATGATCAGAACGTTCGGGGAGCCGTCCGGTGCCTGCGTGGGCAGGTACGGGGCCCAGTCCGGGACGGAGTCGCGTATGTCGACGGCGATCTTTCCGTGGTGGGCCCTTGCCATGGCGACGCTCCCGATCTCGAGCAGACCTGCCGGTCTCCGGCATCTCGAGCGTACCGACCAGCCCATCCGGCCAATGCCGGATCGCTCGAATTCGCCGATACTCTGCCCGGCACGTTCCGGATTCGTCAGAATGGAATTGCGCTGCTCTTCCGGGCGAGTGGTCCGAGACGACGACGGCGGCGATTCGAGAAGGGCCCGACCCATGATTTGGCTCATTCTGGCGTTTCTCGGAATCCCCTTGTGGCTGTGTGCGACTGCGCTCGTCGTCCTGCTGCGCGGACGCAGCCGGATCAAGCACCTTCCCGAAGGGTTCTCGTGCAAGTCCCGGTCAGTCTCGGGTGAACTCCCGGGACTGAAACCGGACTTCGCCCGGATCACCGGCGTCGGCCAGTGGATCCACACGGTACTGGTCCTGTACGGCGGGAACCCCTTCCTCAGTCGCACGAGATTGCTCGGGATCCAGGCCGTGGAGAGTGGACCGTCCGACATCGCCCCCGGAACGGTCAAGGGGATCGACGACCCGGTCGCGGTCCGTTTCCGGCACGACTCCGGCGCGACCCTGGAGGTGGTGGGCGCCCGCCGAGATCTTGCGACGCTGCTCGGGCCGTTCGCCCAGCAACGGTTGCCGACCGACACATCCACGAACCGCATGTCACCGCCCTCCGGCACCACACCGCCATGACCTGGGCGCTCCCTGCAATCGCCGGAATTCTGCTCGTCTTCGCCGCGATTTCCGGACGTGTCGCGGGCACACCGATCACCGCACCGATCGTCTTCACCGCCGGCGGTCTGCTCGTCGGCGGGCAGGCCGCCGGACTGATCGATGTCGACGCGGCGAGTGAGACGGTGAAACTGCTCGCCGAAGTAACGCTTGCCCTCGTGCTGTTCTCCGACGCCTCCCGCGTCGATCTGTCCGCCCTGCGGACCGAAATCTCGCTTCCCGCCAGGCTGCTGGGCCTCGGCCTACCCTTGACCATCGCCGCCGGGTTCGCCGCCGCGCTCGTCGTCCTCGGTGATCTGGCCTGGCCGGAGGCGCTCCTGCTCGCGGTGATTCTCGCACCGACCGACGCGGCCCTCGGTCAGGCGGTGGTGACCCTACCGATCCTGCCGTCACGGGTACGACAGGGCCTGAACGTCGAAAGCGGACTCAACGACGGCATCTGCGTGCCGCTGTTCCTGATCGTGCTGGCCGTCGCACGTGCGGAGTCCGGCGCGATCGGTGACGGCGCCGCGGCTCGGTTGGTCGCCGAGCAGATCGGATTCGGCATCGTCGCCGGCGTCGGCGCCGGCGCGATCGCCGCCACCATCCTGGTCGTGGTCGGCCGCCGCTACCCGCTCGACCACCTGTGGACGCAGATCGTCCCGGTGGCCGCCGCGGCACTCGCCTACACCGTCGCGGTGCCCCTGGGCGGCTCGGGCTTCATCGCGGCGTTCGTCGGCGGGCTGACCTTCGGCGCAATCGAGCGGCGGAGTGAGGGCGAGGTCTCTCACCTGATCGACGAGACCGGCGACCTGTTCAACGCCGTGACCTTCATCGTCTTCGGCGCCGTACTGCTCGGACCGGCTCTCGGGCGACTGTCGTGGACGGTGGCGGTCTACGCCGTGCTCAGCCTGACCGTCATCCGGATGGTGCCCGTCGCGCTCGCCCTGATCGGCCTCCACGCCCGCGGACCGACCGTCGCCTTCGTCGGCTGGTTCGGCCCGCGCGGGCTCGCAACGATCGTCTTCACCATCCTGATCCTCGAGGAGCCCGGCGAACTCCCGCACGAGGATCTCCTGCTCACGACCGCCATCGTGACGATCGCGTTGTCGGTGCTTGCCCACGGGATCACTGCCGCTCCCTTCGCGGTCCGCTACGCGCACTGGTTCGAACAGCATCCCCGTCGGCTGTCCCCGCCCCTGGAGGGCGGAGAGACAACCGGGCATGCAGATGCGGCGCACCCTCACGGACCCGGCGGCCTGGACGATTCGACCGCCGACTCTTCCGGCAACGACTAGGCTCGGGACACCGAGGGCACACGCTGTCGTCATGCGATCACCAACTCGCCCCTCCCCACCCGAGAGGCCGTGGCGATGTCCCCGAACCGGGCGTCGGCGTGTCATCCCCCGCGGGGTAGTCGACCGGTACCCCGGCACGCCCAGTCGATCGATCAGCAAGGGGTAAACAGCGAAATGACCGAAGACACAAACAGGTCCACCGAGAACATCGACGAACTCGGACCGGTCGACTGGATCGTGGTGGAGTTCCCCGGAAGCAGGTTCAAGGGTGAGATCGCACCCGCGCTCGACGACCTCGTCGAGCGCGGGATCGTGCGGGTCCTGGATCTGCTGCTGTTGAAGAAGGAGACCGACGGATCTCTGGAAGCGTTCGAGCTCTCCGACCTGGACGAAGCCGAGATCGGGGCGTTGCGCTCCTACGAAGCCGAGCTGGCGATGTTGCTCAGCGAGGAGGACGTCGAAGCAGTCGCCGCGGCCGTCGAGCCCGGCAGCACCGCGGCCCTGTTGGTGTGGGAGAACCTGTGGGCCGCGCCGTTCGCATCGGCGATACGCCGCGCCGGCGGGCAGCTGGTGGCCAGCGGCCGCATTCCCGTGCAGGCCCTGCTGGCCGCTATCGAAGCAGACGAACAAGAAGGAGACTGACATGCCCCTTGCAGCCAGGCGAATGCGCCGCGCCGCGGTGATCGGACCCGCACCCGTGGCCCGTACGGCCACGACCGTCGCGACGGCGGCGGTGGTCGCGCACGGTGTCCGCCGGCGTTCCGACCGCCGGGAGGATCGACGAGAGGACCGCCGGGACCGGCGCTGAGCCTCGGGTCAGACCCCTCGCTGGGCGGTGATCCGCCCAGCGGAGATCGCACCGAGGAGCGCGGCGTGGTCGCGGGTGTTCTGCTCGGCGTAGGCGATCGCGAATGCCGTGACGGCGTCGTCGAATTCGGTGCCGGAGCCGAGATACTCGGCGATCGCGATGCGGTCGCCGGATCGGGCGTGCCCGTACGCCAGTACCCGTCCGCACAGCCGTCCGTACAGTGTCATTCCGGTCGGAGTCATCGCCTCGACGACGGCCGAGCCCTTGCCGTCCCGCAACTGACGCAGGTAGAAGTCCCGCCGGACCCCGTCCGGTCCGGGGCCCTGCTGCCAGCCGAGGAAGATGTCGCTGGCCGCCTGCATCAGCCGCTGGCCGTTGACCACCCGTTCACCCTCGTTGGCAAAGGTGGGGCCGTCCACGTAGTACGAGAGCACGGACCGTTGCGCCTCCTTGGCCTGCAGGAAGAGCGGGTCGTCGTCGCCCGTGCCACGCAACAGGAAGATCCAGGCCCGGGTTCCGACGCTGCCGACGCCGACCACCTTGCGCGCCGCCTGCACGAACTCGAACTGCTCGAGCAGTACCCGACGGTCCCACTGGAGCGTCGACCGATAGTCACGCAGGCGCTGATGCAGTTCCTGGTACAGCAGTTCGACGTCCGCGTCGGCGAAGACCTCCTCGACGGGGACGATGAGCGGCGGGGTGCTGATGATCCGGCGACGGCCGTCGACCACCTCGGTCAGCTTGGACAGCGCTTGGACGCTGTCCCGGTGGCGCGACTTCTCGAGCGTCTTGCGCAGGCGCTTCTTCATGGACGAGTCGAGTTCGTCGCGCAGTTCCGTGAGTTCCGTGCTGGGCTCGATGTGCGAGTACCAGACCGCCAGATTTCCCCGCTCCGATTGCCGGGCGATCGTTTCGCGATACTCCGCTGCGCAGGCACGGGCGATCCGTGTCTGCTGCTTGCCCGTGAATCCGTTGTCCTGCGCGGCGATCACGAGGCTGGCGACGAGCCGCTTGACGTCCCACTCGAACGGGCCGGGGTAGGTCTCGTCGAAGTCGTTGATATCGAAGGTCAGCTTGCGTTCCGGGGTGGCGAAGATCCCGAAATTGCTCATGTGCGCGTCCCCGCACAGTTGGGTGAGGACGGTCGTGGTCGGCCCGCGGGACAGATCGTCCGCCATCACCAGGGCCCCACCCCGATAGAAGGAGAACGGGGTTTCTGCCATGCGGCCGTAGCGCACCGGAACGAGCTCCGGCACCCGGGACGTCGCCTGCTGCTCCAACAGGTCGAGCGGATCGGGGCGACGGCTCGTATCGAACTCGGCGAGCGCGGACAGCGGGGTCCGGCTGCGGGCAGTCCGGCCGCGTTCCGCCCGCTCCTCCCTGGTGGGATGTTCGACCACTCGCTCGCTTCTCGGGGTCTCGGTCATCCGGTTCTCCCTCTCACGTCTTCTTCTGTTGTTGACGCCACTTCACGGCGGCGGTCAGGAACCGGAGGCCGAGCGCGAGGAGGACGAGGTTGCCGACCATCTGCGCGGTGACGACCGCCCGCGCGGCCTGGGTGGTGGCGACGATGTCTCCGAAACCCACCGTCGCGAAAACGGTCACGCAGAAATACAGGGCATCGATCCGCGAGAGCGGCACGTCGAACGATTCCGGAACGTTGTACGACAGGACGTGATACGCGGTCGCGTACCCGACCAGGTAGACGGCGACCGTCAGCAGCAGCGCCTCGATCGCCTGCACGGCAGGGTACGGCGACCGCAGCACCTGCCGGACCTGCCAGGCGCACACGGCGCACACCACCAGGAATCCACCGACCAGCACTGCCACGGCCGAGATGTCGTCGAAATCCTCGAGCGGCAGCACGAAGTACGCGATCAACAACACCACCGTGGTGAGCGCCGGCCGCAGCACAGCCAGCCACAACAGCCGGCGGCCCCCCACCGCCGGCAGGCCGGGCCCGGTCTCACCGTCGGTCATCGGCGACGCCCCGGCCCGACGGTGCCGCGGTCAGTAGTAGTCCCGGCGCGGGTTCCATGTGGCCACCGCCCAGATGACGACCACATCGAGCGCGATGATGAGCACCGACCACCACGGGTAGTACGGCAGCCACATGAAGTTGGCGAGAATCGACAGCGACGCAAGCACGATGGCCGCCACTCTCGCCCAGGTCGCGCCGGTGAACAGGGCGAAACCGACCAGGGCGGCCACCACACCGAGCACGATGTGGATCCATCCCCAGGTGGTGAGGTCGAACTTGTAGGTGTACTCGATTCCGACGACGAACACCTCGTCCTCCGCCACGGCGGCGATCCCCTGGAAGACCTGGAGGATGCCGATCGTGACGAGAATGATCGCGGCGCCCATGGAGGTTCCGGCCGCCACATCCTGTTTGACACTCGTGTCCTGGGACATGCCAATCGCCTACCCTTCGATTCGGCCCGACGTACGGTATTGTGCCCGCACCACCGGCCGCCTCGCATCGAGTTGATGATCTTTGCCGAATCCCGACCGCCTGACGACCGGCTTTCCAGGAATTCGAGAGGGCTTTGGTCACCACAATGCCCAAAGGGAGAGCCTTCGGCGGCCGAGCGGAGAAGAATGGGGGCTGCCGAGGCCGGTCGTGCGTACCGGCCACCGAGGCGACGGGGGTGGGCACGGCCCGACAGCCCCGTTCCGGGCACAGCGGAAAGAGGTAGTCCCATGAACGATGCCGACATCGACGAATTGGGTCCCATCGACTATTTCGTCATCGAGTTCCCGGCAGACCGTCAGCCCGACGGCTCGGCCCTGCCGCTATTGCATGACCTCGTCGCGCGCAGGATCATCCGCGTGCTGGACCTCGCCTTCGTCCGCAAGGACACCGACGGCTCCCTGAGCGGGATCGACATCTCCGACGTCGGACTCCAGGGCGACATCGACGTGACCCTCTTCGCCGAGGCGGCCACCGGCCTGCTCGACGACACCGACCTCGGCGAGGCCGGCGCGGCCCTCGAACCGGGATGTTCGGCGGCGATCCTCGTCTACGAGAACACCTGGGCCGCACCTTTTGCGGCCGCCCTGCGCCGCAACGGAGCCCAGCTCGTCGCCTCCGGGCGCATCCCGGTTCAGAGCATCCTCGCGTCGCTCGAGGCACTCGACGCCCAGACCTGAACCACCGCAGCAGGATCCGAACCCGAAGATCCCGAACACTCACCCGAGGAGAACACCGTCATGCCCGGACTGCTTCGCGGCGTCGCCCGCACCGCCGTGGTGGCCGGAACCGCCACCGCCGTTTCCAACCGGGTCTCCCGGCGCCAGGGCCGGCGCTGGGCGGCGGAGGAAGAGCCCCAGTACGCGCCACCGCCGCCCGCCCCGGAGCCGGCCGAAGCTCCCCCCGCGGACAGCGGCGCGGGCAGCATGGACCGGATCACCGCCCTGAAGGAACTCGCCGAACTGAAGACGCAGGGCGTGCTGACCGAGGCCGAGTTCGAGGCCGAGAAGGCCCGGATCCTCGCGTCGTAGCGGTTCCCGGAGCTCTCACTCCGCACGCCACACCGGCGCGCGCTTCTCGGCGAACGCGCGGGCCCCTTCCTGCGCGTCCGCGGAGGCGAACACCGGCTCGACGAGCGCACGCTGCGACGCGAACGCCTCCGCGTCGGTGTACTGCACGGCCGACGCCATGATCTGCTTGGAGGCACGGACGGCGAGCGGCCCGTTGCCGCTGATGCGGGCCGCGAGCGCCCGCGCGCCGTCGAGGGCTGCGCCCGGTTCGGTGAGGGTGTTGACCAGGCCGTGCGCGTGCGCCACCTCGGCGGTGAGGGGGTCGCCGGTGAGCACGATCTCCATCGCGAGCTGGTAGGGCAGCACCTTGGGCAGGCGCAGCAGACCGCCGGCGGCGGCGACGAGCCCGCGCTTGACCTCGGGCAGGCCGAACTTGGCGCCCCGGGCGGCGACGACGAGGTCCGCCGAGAGGGCGAGCTCGCACCCGCCGGCGAGAGCCCAGCCCTCGACCGCGGCGATCAGCGGCTTGGTCGGCGGACGCTCCGTGAGCCCGGCGAATCCCCGTCCGGGCAGCGACGGCCGCTCGCCCCGGGTGAACGCCTTGAGGTCCATGCCGGCGCAGAAGGTGCCGCCCGCGCCGGTGATGATCCCGACGACCAGGTCCGGTCGCGCCTCGAACTCGTCGACGGCGGCGGCGAGCGCCTTGGCGACCTCGAGGTCGACGGCGTTGCGCGCCTCGGGCCGGTTGATGGTCATGACGGCGATGCCGTCGCCGAACTCGGTCAGTACAGCGCTCACGTGGCGTCTCCTCGGTGCGGGGTCCTCGGGGTTCCGGCCGGGCACGCGGCGCCCGCGGAACGTCCCGTCGAGTCGATCACCGGACCGGTACCCGAGGCAAAGTCCGAACGGGGCATCGACCCATAGCCGAAACCTATGTAGTGGAGTCGTGGTCGTGAGGTACCCGTCACTGTTCGCGCACGGACGGGAAGAACCCGGCCGCGGGGCGTGTTGGACTCGACCGATCGACGACGGCCACGACACGGAAGGAGGCACGCGATGCGCACAGTGCCACCGGCTGCGCCGGTGAGGCGGCCGATGCGACATCTCGTCGCGTGTGCCCTTCCCCCCGCGGGACCCCGGCAGACGGGGTCGCCGACGACGCGACCCGGCATCTGCTGACCGCCGGGCGGGCACCCGCTGACCGCCGTCTCCGCATCTGTATGTTCCTCGACATCCCTGCGCCACAGGACGTTTAGTTCTGCCGCGACTCACCCCCGGGGCGCTGCGCCGACCCGGCCGAACCTGCATTCCATCCTCGGAAGGAGGACCTGCCCGTGACCACGATGCTCACCGACCTGCTCGCCCCGTCGGACACCGCGCCGGACTGGGACCTGGCCGCGTGCCGCGGCGACGCGACACCGGACGCCTGGTTCCCGGACCCGTCGGAGTCGTTCGACTACGCCCGCCGGGTGTGCGCCCGCTGCCCCCTCGTCGCCGCATGCGCCACCTACGCCGGCGAGACCCGGCAGTCCGGCATCTGGGGCGGCAAGGAGTTCCGCCGCGGCCGTGTGACCCGCGGATAGCCCCCTGCACGTCGCGCCTGCGCCCCCGTCACCGATGTAGGTTCCACGGCTCGATGTCACTCCACTGCGCCTACAACCTACGGGTTTGAAACGCCGTGTCACTGCTTGATTCTCACGAACTTGTCGGAATCCTCAGCCGGTCGCTCTCCGAAGGGGCATCGCCGATCAGTCATCGTCGCTGTACGCCAATCCTCGGACCCCCGGATGCCGGTCCCCTCGTCGACCAGGGACTACCCATGAGCAGTAGTTGACGGTCGTGTCATACGTCGTCAGCTGGTTCCGTTGTCAGTTCCAGGAGTCGAGTGCACTACGAGCAGGTGGTACTCGGTGTGTACAAGCGCTCTTCTGAGACAGAGGGCAAGTAGATGCCTGCACTACCGCACGTCGACTGGAGACCCGATCCTTGGTGTCGAACGATGGCGGGACCTCGTGATCGGCTACATCGCTGTCTGCGCGCGCGCAGTCCGCATTGCCGAGGACTTATCCGATGAGGTGGTGCAGACGGTCGCGTTTGGTGGCGAGGTAGGAGACGTTGTGTGCGGTCGGCGCGATCTGGATGGGCACGAGGCCGGTGACCTCGACACCGTTTCGTGTCAGTGAGGTTTGCTTGTCCGGGTTGTTGGTGAGAAGTCGAATGCTGCCTGCGCCGAGTTGTTTGAGGATGGAGGCCGCCGCGGAGTAGTCGCGGTCGTCGACGGCACAGCCCAAGGCGAGATTCGCATCGACGGTGTCCAATCCTGTGGTTCGTTGCAGCTGGTAGGCGCGAAGTTTGCGGCCGAGGCCGATGCCGTGGCCCTCGTGGCCGGTGAGGTAGACGACGATCCCGGCACCTTCGCGCTCGATCGCATCGAGTGCGTATTGGAGTTGGGGGCCACAGTCGCAGTGCAGGGACCCGAAGAGGTCTCCGGTCATGCATTCACTGTGGATGCGGACGAGCACTTCGTCGCCTTCGGTGATGTCGCCGACGACAATGGCGAGGTGTTCGTGTCCCCGGCCATCTTGGAAGGCGGTGGCGGTGACAGATCCTCGGGTGGTGTGGATGTCGGTGGATCCGGTGGCGGAGACGAGGGCGGACCGGTAGCGGGCGATGTCGGCGATGCTCACCACCGGCATCTGATGGGTGCGGGCGAACGCGATTGCGTCGGCGCCGCGCAGCATCTCGCGGCAGTCGGGGGTGACCAACTCGCAGATGACTGCTACCAGGGAGAGTCCTGCCGCGATGCACAGGTCGATACCGGCTTCGGTGTGGCCGGGGCGGCCGAGGACTCCGGCGGAATGAGCGCGTAGGGGTAGCACGTGTCCGGGGCGGACGAGGTCGTCCGGTCGGGAGGTGAGGGAGGCCAGCGTTCGCAGGGTGGTGGCGCGGTCGGCTGCGCTGATCCCCGTGGTGATGCCGTGGGCGGCATCGGTGGTGACGGTGAACGCCGTGGACATCGGTTCCTGGTTGTCGTAGACCATGAGTGGCAGACCGAGGGCGTCGGCTCGTTCGCCGGACATGGGTGCGCAGAGGTAGCCCGAGGTGTGGTCGACGAAGAAGGCGATGGAGCTGGTGTCGGCGTGCTGTGCGGCCATCACGAGGTCGGCTTCGTTTTCTCGGCCGGCGTCGTCGAGGACCACGACCATCTCGCCGCGAGCTATCGCGGCGATCGCCTCGTGCACGTCGTCGAATCCGTCGTGGGGTGTGCCGTTCATGTTGGTCGTCCTGTTCTACACAGTCGCCGGGGCTCCGGCTGGAGGGTTTCGGTTCGTACGATGTGGGCTCGTACCGCCGAGCCGTCGGCGGAGATCCACTGCTTGGAGATCCACTGCTTGCCCGTCGCGTACTCGACCATGCGATCGAACGCGGCCTCGTCGACGAGTCCGTGGTTGCGTCGGCGCTGTAGCCGGTCGAGATCGAGGTAGGCGTCATCGTGGTCGATATGGCCTATGTCGGCGCGGCGTAGGACGGTGTCGATCGTGGCCAGCGGCAGGGTGGGCGCGCGCAGGAAAGATGAAACTGTTTCAGGTTGTCGACGTCGTCGGAGGTGACGGCACGATCATCGGCGTCTACCCTGCCGGCCTAATCGAGGTCGGTAGGGTTACGCGGATTCGAGTGCCGAGTGCGTGCCGAATTCGCGGCGGTGATAGGTGAGCGGGTCGCTGTAGTTGTTCTCTGCCGCAACGACGTGGCCGAGCACGACCACATGGTCTCCGCCCTCGACGAGCTGCTCGACGTGGCAGGCGATCCAGCCGGCGGCGCCGGCGATTCGGGGTAGGTCGTGGTCGAGGTCCCACCGCACGCCGTGGAACTTGCCTCTTCCGCCCTTCTTCGCGAACTTCAGCGCGGTGCCTTGCTGGTCGCGGCCCAGCACGTTCAATCCGAACTTCTTCGATGCCGTGATCAGCTCGAGCGTCTCCGACCTGCGGTCCAGGGAGACCAGGACCATCGGCGGTCTCATCGACAAGGAGGTGAAGGCGCTGACGGTGGTGCCGAAAGGCAGGTCGCCGTCCATGGAGGTCACGACGGCGACCGGAGTGGCGACGTGCGCCATCACGTCCTTGAAGGTTTCCTGGACAGGATTCGAGTGGGTAGTCGGTTGGGTCATGGCCTTCTCCTGTCGATGTGACCGAGCAACAAAACTGATCGTATGTCAGTTCTGACGTGACGTCAATCACACTGCGGGGAGTAACGTGCCGCACGTCGCGTGCCTCGATTCACCTGCGCTGCCCACGCGCTCTGCTCCTCGAGGAAGGCGGCGGCCACCCCGGTGACGTCGTCGAGCACCTTCGAAGAGGAGCGGGAGATGCGGCGGATCTCGGCGCCGCTCTCGCTCGGCGGTATCGGCCGGGTCGCCGCGTCGAGAAAGTGCGGCCGCCAAAACGGCATACCCGATACGGATGGTCCCGAGCAGATCAGGAACTTTCCGAGGCGGGCCGATCTCACTACGCGGCTTTGGAAACGCGGTGGAAACCTCGGTTAGCCGACGTCAGTACCGCCCCGGGATGGAGTCGCTGATGCGCGTTCATTCAGTTGCGCATCAACGAGAGTGAGGGATTCGGCAAGCAGTCCCTCCACGTCCGCGTCGTCAATGCCCAACAGTCGCAGGCATATTGTCGCGAAAGACTCCTCGTGCGCCACTGGATCACCGTCGGAATCGACGACCGCGCAGTGTAGCTCGGAGAGAAGGAGCCACGGCAACGTCCGTATCCAGGTCTTGTGACCCGCGGCCGGCTTCAGCGCACCGGACTCGATGCCGGGTGTTTCGAAGCGTTCCATGAAGGGCGCGGCCTGCGTCTGGAAGGTTTCCACCAACAGGTAAGGGCGTTCGAGCATCCAACGAACGACCGCGTCCCTGAGAAACGATCGAAGGATCACCCGAGCACCGACGCACGGCAACAACCGGGGATCGTCGACCTCGGCCATGATGGCGGCAGTGGCGTTCAGAATCTCTTGCACGCTCCGGACGAGCAAGACTTCGGCGACCTCCTCGAGCCCGCGGAAGTGGTTGTAGAACGATCCGTAGCCGACATCGGCACCTTCGGCAATCTGCGCGACGGCCGTCGCCTCGACTCCCTGCGCTGCAAAAAGCTCCGCGGCGCTCGCCAGGAGCGCCTCTCGGGTACGGGCCCGCCGCCGCCCCTGGCGACCCTGCGGCAATTCGTCTCTCACGTCGTCTCTGTCGTTCACGGTGTCATCGGGCCTCGGAGTGGTCGGCCTCAACGGCCTGCGGAAGCTTCACAGATTACACCGTGCCACTCGAGACGACGCGTCGCGGAAGCGAGGTGCGCGTCGGCCCGGGTGACTTGCGGCACGTTCTTCCCGACGAAGTGATTGACGTCACGTCATAACTGACATACAGTCACTTTTGTTGCTCGGCCACCTCGACAGGAGAAGACCATGACCCAATTGACCGCCCCTCCGCGCAGCGCCCGCGCCGCTGAGCTACTCGAGCTGGCGCAGGCTCTCAAGGCTGACCTGCGCGCTCACAACGAACAGACGGAAGCCGACCGGTGGATCGGCGACGACCTGTCCCGCCGTCTCAATGACGGTGGTTTCTACCGAATGCTGGCGCCCGAGCGGTTCGGCGGTGCCGAACTGACCCTGCGTGAAACTCTCGAAATCCTGACGATGATCGCCGAAGGATGTCCGTCCGCAGCATGGGTTGCCGGTATTCACAACGCCGCCATCTGGTTGGGTTCGTTGTACCCCTTGGCTGCTCAGGAAGAGCTCTTCGGGGATTCGACCCCCACGGTGGTGTCGGGCACACTGGCCCCCCTGGGCACGTTGACCCCTGTTCCGGGTGGCTACCGCATCAGCGGCAAGTGGGGGTTCGCTTCCGGAGTGCTCGATGCCACCTGGATGCTGCTCGGCGCGCCCCGCCCGGACGCGTCCGGCGACAATGCCGGCCCCGTCTTTGCGCTCGTACCCATGTCGTCCATCCGGATCCACAAGGACTGGGACACGATGGGGCTCGCCGGAACCGGTAGCCATAGCGTGGAAGTGAAAGACGTCTTCGTGCCGGAGTACCGGATCATCGACCCGGTGGCCGCCTCCGCCGGCGAGTACCCGTCGGAGTACGCCAGCGAGGTGCCTCTGTACCGTGCGGCGTTTCTTCCCGTCCTGTCAGCTGTGCTGGTGTGTCCGGCGCTGGGCGCGACGAAGCGCATGCTCGAGGAGTATCTGAAGCAGGTTCCCAAGCGCAAGATTGCATACACGATCTACGAGAAAGCAGCAGAATCGGTGGTGACCCAGACCCGGTTGGCCGAAGCTGCGATGCTGATCGACGAGGCACAGTTCCACCAGGACCGCCTCGGAGACGACATCGACAAGTGGGCGGAAGGCCCGGACTATATGCCCGAGTCGCTACGCGTGCGTGCCCGCATGGACATCGGACGAGCACTCGACCTGTGCCGCTCTGCGGCAAACCTCATCTTCAGTCTCGGTGGTGGCTCCGGCATCGCACGGACGAATCCGGTACAGCGCCTCTTCCGCGACGTTCAGGCCAGCAACAGTCACCCACTGCAGATGGCGACCGTCCAATACGAGGTTTACGGCCGCCAGATGCTTGGACAACCTCAGATCACTTCCTTCATCTGAGCCCCCAAAGTCACGCGTCGTGAGGGGCTGGCCCACAGGCCAGCCCCTCCCTGTCCCATGGGGACTGTCTCTACCTCAACCTCGCTGGTCCGGGGCACTTTCATAGTGTCCGACCGCGTGACATGAACCTTGGATAATGACACGCCGGTGACACGAAATCTGGAAAATGACACGTTCCCGCGGAACCTACAACCGACTCGCGACGGGGGCGCCGCGCTGTGCGCAACCCATGGACCTACCGATCGCTCAGTAAACATGTCATGCTGACCGGCGTGGAACACATCGACCTGTCCGTCGCCGACTGCATCGCCACCATCACCCTCGACCGCCCCGACCAGCTCAACGCCTTCACCACCACGATGGAGCACGAGCTGATCGAGGCCTACGACCGCTGCGACGCCGACGATTCCGTGCGCGCCGTCGTGATCACCGGCGCCGGACGCGCCTTCTGCGCGGGCGCAGATCTCGCTGCGGGCGCCGACACGTTCGCGCAGCGACTCGACGAATCGAGCGCCGACGACGTCCGGCGCGACGGCGGCGGCCGCGTCGTGCTGCGCATGTTCGAGTGCCGCAAGCCGATCATCGCGGCGATCAACGGCCCGGCCGTCGGCGTCGGCATCACCATGACGCTTGCGGCGGACTTCCGCCTCGCCGCCGACGACGCCCGTATCGGCTTCGTCTTCAACCGCCGCGGCCTCGTCCCCGAGTCGTGCTCCACCTGGTTCCTGCCCCGCCTGGTTCCGCTGCAGACCGCCCTGGACTGGGTGTACTCGGGACGGATCTTCGACGCGACCGAGGCCCATGCGGCCGGGCTCGTCTACGCGCTCCATCCCGCAGCCGATCTGCTCGATCAGGCCCGTGCGCTGGCCCGCAGCCTCACCGAGCACTCGGCGCCGGTCTCGGTGGCGCTGTCCCGGCAGATGATGTGGCGCGCCCTCGGCGCGGAGCATCCGATGATCGCGCACCGCATCGAGACCCGCGGCATCAACATCCGCGGCACGGGCCCCGACGCCCGGGAAGGCATCTCGTCCTTCCTCGAGAAGCGCCCCGCATCGTTCCCGGACCGGGTGTCGAGCGATCTGCCCGACCTGTTCGGTGACGACCTGCCGACGCCACCGTTCCGCCCCTGAACGGTCACCATTGACTGTTTAGGTGGGTGGCCCCTACGCTCGGGGGCGACGAACCGAGAGGGGATCCTCATGTCGACCCACGTCCGACCCGCCGTCGTCGAACGCTGGCACCACATCGTCGAGCACAGCGACGAGGCAGCCCTGGACGATCTGATCGCCGACGACGCCGTCTTCTACTCCCCCGCGGTGTTCACGCCGCAGGAGGGCAGAGACCTGACCCTCGCCTACCTGCGGGCCGCGCTCGCCGTGTTCACCGGGCGGGACTTCCGGTACGTCGGCGAGTGGTACTCCGACGGATCGGCGGTGCTCGAGTTCACCGCCGACCTCGACGGCATCCACGTCGACGGCATCGACCTGATCCGCTGGGACGACCGCGGCCGGATCATCTCGTTCAAGGTCATGGCCCGCCCGCTGAAGGGCCTGCAGGCTCTCATCCCACTCATGGCCGCCCAGCTCGGGCAGTCGTAACACCGACCTTCCCAAGGAGATTCGCATGGCCCTGCCTCCGATCCTGCAAGACCGGCTGCGCCTGCCCGTGGTGGCGTCGCCGATGTTCATCGTCTCCGGCCCGGACCTGGTGATCGCCCAGTGCACCTCCGGCGTCGTCGGCTCGTTCCCCTCGCTCAACGCCCGCCCCCAGGCGATGCTGCGCGAGTGGCTCACCCGCATCACCGAGGCCCTCGCCAAGCACGACGCCAACCACCCCGAAGCGCCGTCCGCACCGTATGCGGTCAACCTCATCGTGCACCGCTCCAACGACCGCCTCGAAGAAGACCTCGCCACCATCGTCGAATTCGAGGTCCCGGTCGTCATCACCTCCCTCGGTGCCCGCACCGACGTCAACGACGCCATCCACTCCTACGGCGGCATCGTCCTGCACGACGTCATCAACAACACCTTCGCCCGCAAGGCCGTCGACAAGGGCGCCGACGGGCTCATCGCCGTGGCGGCCGGCGCCGGCGGCCACGCAGGCCCCCAGTCACCGTTCGCGCTGATCCAGGAGATCCGCGAGTGGTTCGACGGCCCGCTGCTGCTGTCGGGCTCGATCGCGCACGGCCGTTCCATCCTTGCGGCCCAGGCCGCCGGTGCCGATCTCGCCTACGTCGGCTCGGCGTTCATCGCCACCGAAGAGGCCAACGCCGACGCCCGCTACAAGCAGATGATCGTCGAGTCCACCGCCGCGGACATCGTCTACTCCAACCTGTTCACCGGCGTGCACGGCAACTACCTGCGCGGCAGCATCGAAGCCGCCGGCCTCGACCCGAACAACCTCGCCGTGTCCGACCCGTCGGCCATGGACTTCGGCACCGGGGAGAGCTCCGGGACCGGAGCGAAGGCGAAGGCCTGGCGCGACATCTGGGGTTCCGGGCAGGGCGTCGGCGCCGTCGACGCCGTCGTCCCCGCTGCCGAACTCGTCGACCGGCTCGCCACCGAGTACCGCGCGGCGCGGGAGCGGCTCGCCGGCCTGTAGGCGCACCGTCCGGCTGACCGCGGTCGCCACGGCCACCCCGCCGAGGAGCGCGGCGAGCATCCACGCGGTGCTCGCCGCGCCGACGGCCGTCGTCAGCACGCCCACCGTCAGGGGCGCGAACATCGCCGGCAACGAGGTGACCAGGCCGGTCGCCGCGCCGACCCGGCCCCGCACCTCGTCGGGCACCAGTTCGGCGCAGCGTGCGGTCACCACCACCGACCACGACGGGGTCACCGCCAGCAGGGCGGCATAACCGGCGGCGGCGACGACCGGCGACCCCGTGGCCGCCGCGAGGACCGCCAGGACACCGAGGCCCGCCGAGAGCACGAGCAGGCGGTGCGCCGGGATCCGGCGCCGGAGCCGCGGCACCGCCAGCGCCCCGAGCATGCCCCCGCCGTAGGCGACGGCGAGCGCGATCCCGACCGTCGAGGACGGCGCGCCGCTGCCGGCCAGGAGCACGACCACCACCAGACCACAGCCGTTGACCACGAACTCGGCGACGGCCGTCAGCGCCGCGGTGGTGCGGACGAACGGGTGGGATGCGAACCACCGCAACCCCTCCCGGACGGCGGCCCACGGCCGTTCCGCGACGGAACCGTGGACGCGCGGCGCCTGCAGCGGGGTGCGCACCCGGGCCGCGGCCGCTCCCGCCACCACGAACGACACGGCATGTCCCGCGAAGGGCAGCGCGGCGCCGAGACCGTAGAGGGTCGCCGCGAGCGGCGGGCCGGCCACCCCGGTCGCGTACCCTCGCGCCTCGAAAAGCCCGTACGCCGTGCCGATCTGCTCGCGTTCGACCACCTGCGGCACAGCCGCGTCCTCGGCGAGTCCGCGCACCGCCCACCCTGCCCCGAGCACCGACACGGCGGCGAGGACGGGCACCGGATGGAACAGACCGCGCCAGGCGCAGGCCGCCAGCACCGCGGCGGCGGCCGCCGAGCAGGCGTCGACGGTGATCATGACGCGACGGCGATCGAAGCGGTCGACGATCCAGCCGGCGGGGACCGTCGCGGCCGTGAAGGCACCCATCGTCACGGTCGAGACCAGCCCGACCGTCACGGCGGAACCGCTGACCGCGAGCACCCACAACATGATCGCGACGCCGTAGCCGCGGCTGCCGAGCTGCGCGACCGCCTGCCCGACGCACAGCCGGGCGAAGTCGGGATTACGGAGCGCACCACCGCCGGCGGACAACGGGCGTCACCCGAGTCCGGCGGCGGGGCGGCCGAGCGCGGTGACCGCCAGGGCGGGCTCGGCGGTGGGATCGCAGCCGAGCAGGTCCTCGAGCTCGCGGTCGCGCATCGCCGTCGCCGTCACCGCGCCCAGGCCCAGCGCGGTGGCGGTGAGCAGGACGGTCTGACTGACGTGGCCGAGTTCGATGAGGATGTCGCGGTAGGCGCGGGAACGTTCGTACCGCCACCGGGTCCGGGCCGGTACGGCCGTGTAGATCAGCAGCGCCGCGCAGTCCGAGAGCCACGGCTGCTCGCCGAGCGCCGCGCCCAGCACGGACCCGGGCACGCTGTCGCCGATCCGCTCCAGCCCGCCACGCAGCGGCGCGTAGTGGAAGAACCCCGGTTCGAGCCCGTCGACGCGGTTCGCGTAGAGGTACAGCTCGATGGGGGTGCGGGCGCCGGCGGACGGGCTGGTCTTGAGCAGCACCTGCCCCACCTGCGGGTGGTCGATCACCGCGACGGGTCCCGCCGCGACGCGGGCGACGGTGCCCACCGCGTCGAGGGACACGGAGTCGGCGGTGAACTGCCGGACCGAGCGGCGCTCGAACAGGGCGTCGACGAGTCCCGGGCGCTGCCACGCGGACGAGTCCGGCCGGTCGCCGGGCACGGGAATCATCGGATGCTGCGGGTAGGACTTGGCCGGCGCAGGGGCGGGCTGCTCGCTCGCCTTGGCCGCCGACCGCAGCTCGTCGTCGAGCACGTCGGCGAACCGGACGTCCGAGTCGGTGCGGGCCGCGAAGTGCAGGTAGCGGGCCGAGGGGCCCCACGTGCCCCACTCGGCGAGCATCCGCTGTTGTTCGATGTGCTCGGCCGATCCCTCGGCGACGAGAACCTGCGCCTCGAGCAGCCGGCGAGCGATTCCGAGCGGCAGCTCCCCCAGTTCGGCGATGCTGTCGAGTTCGCGCCACGACGCGAACCAGCGCAGCACCCGCTCACTGTCGGGGGTGAGCGCGAACTGCCGGTGGTGCAGGTAGTCGTCCCACACCAGCGTGCCGTCGCGCCAGAACAGCACCGCATACTCGGCAACGGCGACGCGGGTCATCGGTTCTCTCCTCGGTGGGCGGGGGCGGTCACGGCGGCGATCAGGGCGCGCACCGCGTTCGTGGTGCCGGTGTCACCGGCGCCGTGTTCGGTCCAGCGCCAGTCGAATTCGGGGTTGACCTCGAGAAACACCGGGCCGCCGGGTGTGTCGAGCAGATCGAAGGCGGCGAGGTCGAGCCGGAACCGGTCGAGGAGCTCGCGCAGCGATGCGGCAACCTCGGCGGGAATGTCGCAGCGCCGCACGGAGATCGACTCCGGCTGTGTCCACAGCGACTCCGGCGTGGGCCGGGTGACCGCATAGCCGATCAGCCTTCCGCCCACGGCGTGGATTCGCAGCTCCCGGTCGGCGGCCACATACTCCTGGACGAGAACCGGTGCGCCCGTGGGTTGTTCCCCGTCGATCGACGCGCGGGTGACGCGCTGCGGGTAGACGCCCCGCAGGCGGCCGGGCTGCGGTTCGACGCAGTGCCGGCCGAGGCTCTTGACCAGCAGGTCGCCGTTCCCCGGCAGTCCCCGGGCGGCGACGTCGAGCCGCGTGGTCACGAGGGTGGCGGGCACACGCAGCCCGGCCGCGCGGGCGGCGGCGAGCTGGGTGAGGCGGTCGGGGGTTCCGGGCCGGGCCCCGGAATTGAGCGTGCGCAGGCCCGGATGCGCCGCCAGGGCGGCGACGAGGGCCTGCCACTGGTCGTGCACGTGCTGCACCGCGTCGGGGGTGGTCTGCGCGGTGCGCAGTGCGTCGACGTCGAAGTAGCGCAGCCAGCACACCTGGGGCCGGAACGTGCGGCCGTCGCGGGTGAGCAGGCCGGCGACCGGGTCCCACTGCACGTCCGTGTCGGCGCACCGGTCGCTGTCGAGGCGCAGCAGCGTGATGCCGCGTGCGGCCAGCCACAGCGACAGCTCGTCGATCTCGCGGTCGGCGGCCCGGGTGAGGACGAGGACGCACGGCGCCGGATCCGTCCCCGTGGGATGCCCGACGCGGGCCTGGAAGTCCCGGGATTCGGCGGAGGCGGTGGTGAGGTGGGGGTGCGAGCGCAGCAGCAGCGGCAGCGCAGCGGTCATGAGGGGTTCCTTCGGTGGCGGTCGTCGGGACGGTACGGCCGGGGCACCGTGGTGCCCCGGCCGTTGCGCGCCCGCCGATCAGCCGCCGTGACAGCCCTTGCAGCCGGGCCGCGTCATGGCCTCGACGTAGTCGCTCGCGTAGGCCACGAAGGTGGCGTCCTCGATCGCTGCGACGCTGCGCAGCGCGGCTTCGTCACCGGCGTCGAGGGTGAGCAGGGTCCGGGCCATCTCTTCGATGTGCATGGCGTCCGCCTTTCTGGGAGGATCCGCCATTCCCGGAACCGGGAGGGCGGGCGTCGATCCGACATATAGATCGTCGGCGACGGCGCCGTCCCCGGCCAGGCACCCCAGGGCGGGATCTGCCCACCCCTGCCGGTCAGACCTCGTTGTAGTAGGTCAGCTTCGGCGCACCCGCGAGCAGCGGGCCGAGATCGGTGATCGCGCCGGGCCCGGCCCGGAACTCGCGGTACGCGGCGTCGTGCTGCTCCGACTCCCACTTCTCCACGGCCACCCAGCGCGCCTCGTTCGAACGGTCGGCGAGCACCTCGACGCCGAGGCAGCCGTCGAACGCGCGGGTTTCCTTCAGGACCCGATCCATCACCGTGCGGGCCTGATCGAGTGCGTCGGGCTTGAACTCGAGTTCCAGGAATGCGATCAGTGCCATAGCTTCTCCTCGTTGACGAACTTGCTGGACAACACTTCCGGCGACATCAGAAGACCGAGTAGCCGCCGTCGATCAGGGTGGACGATCCGGTCTGGAAGGCGGACGCGTCACTCGCAAGGTACACGGCGATGCCCGCGAAATCCTCGGGTGTTCCCCACCGGCCCAACGGTACCCGGGAGATGACATGGGTGTTGAACGGATCGGAGGCCTGCAGCGGACCGGTCATGTCGGTGGCGATCCAGCCGGGCAGCACGCTGTTGACGCGGATGCGATGCCGGGCGAGTTCCACCGCGCATCCGTTGGCCAGGGCGAGCACGCCCGCCTTGGTGGCGCCGTAGGCCTGATTGCGCCCGGCGCCCTGGATCGCGCCCAGGCTGGACGTGACGATCATCGATCCGCCGGTGCCCTGATCGACGAGCACCCCGGCCGTCTCGCGCAGGGTGAAGTATGCGCCGTCGAGGTTGGCGGCCATCACCTTCCGGTAGTCCTCGGTGCTCGACTCGACGAACTTGGCGAGTGGAACGCCGATTCCGGCGTTGACCACGACCACGTCGAGGCCCCCGAGCTCCGCGACCGTCGCGGCGACACCGTCGCGCACGGCCTGCTCGTCGGACACGTCCACAGATCGGGTGACCACGCGGGCGCCGGTGGTGGCGAGGTCGGTCGCCGCCTTCTCGAGGCGTTCGGTGCCGCGGCCCCACAGCGCCACGTCGGCACCTGCGGAGGCGAGCCCGCGCGCCATGCCCAGACCGATTCCGGCCGAGCCGCCGGTGACCAGTGCCCGCTTGCCGGACAGATCGAACATGGTGTCGCTCCTTCGGATACGGAGTGGATCAGGCGTATTCGGCGGCGATGTCGCGGCCGATGATCTCCTTCATGATCTCGGTGGTGCCACCGTAGATGGTCTGGATGCGGGTGTCGACGTAGGCGCGGCCGATGGGGTACTCCATCATGTAGCCGTAGCCGCCGTGAAGCTGCACGCACCGGTCCACGACGCGTTTCTGCAGCTCGCTGGCCCACCACTTGGCCTTGGCGGCGTCGACCGCGGTGAGCTCGCCGGCGTTGAGGGCCAGCACGCACCGGTCGATGTGCGAGCCGGTGACCTCGATCTCGGTGAGCATCTCGGCGAGGGCGAACCGGGTGTTCTGCAGGTCGCCGATCGGCTTGCCGAACGCCTTGCGCTCGAACACGTAGTCCTTGGTCCACTCGTACGCCGCCCGCGCGGCCGCGATCGCGGCGACGGCGATGGAGAGGCGCTCGAGCGGCAGGTGCTCCATGAGGTGGAAGAACCCCTGCCCTTCGGTGCCGAGCAGATTGTCCGCCGGCACCCGCACGTCCTCGAAGGACAGCTCCGCGGTGTCCTGCCCGGCCAGGCCCACCTTGTGCAGTTTGCGGCCGCGGGAAAAGCCCGGCATGCCGCGTTCGACGACGAGCAGGGAGAATCCGCGGGCGCCGGCCTCCGGGTCGGTGCGGGCGACGACGATGACCAGATCGGAGTGGATGCCGTTGGTGATGAACGTCTTCTGCCCGGTCAGGATCCAGTCGTCGCCGTCGCGCACGGCGGTGGTCTTGACGGCTTGCAGGTCCGAGCCGGTGCCGGGTTCGGTCATCGCGATCGCGCCGATGAGCTCACCGGCGGCCATGCCGGGCAGCCAGCGTCGCTTCTGGTCCTCGGTGCCGAGATCGGCAATGTAGGGGATGGCGATGTCGTCCTGCAGGCTCATGCCGGAGCCGAAGGAGGTGGTGCCGGTGCGGGCGATCTCCTCGGCCACGACGCAGCGGAACCGGTAGTCGCTCACCCCGGAGCCGCCGAATTCCTCGGGGACGCCGAGGCCGACGATGCCGGACTTGCCGGCGGCGAGCCAGGCGGAGCGGTCGACGAGCCGCTCGGTCTCCCACCGTTCGTAGTGGGGTTCGACCTCGCGGGCGAGGAATTCGCGCACCGTGTCCCGGTACGCCTCGTGGTCGGCTTCGAAAAAGGTGCGGTGCATCGGTTCTCTCCCAGGGTGCGAAGGACGGTCGTCGGCAACGGGGTCGGTGCTCAGTTCCTCCGCACCGGCGACGATCCGCGGGGTGGGTCCGGCGCGGCCCGGTATCCCACGATGCGCAGGGCGATGACGGTGTATCGGGCTGCGACCTGGTCCGGGGTGAGGGGTCCGCCGAGCCGGAACCAGCGGGTGATGGACTGGCACATGCCGAGCAGGGCCCGCACGGATTCGGCGATGTCGTCGACGGCGAAGACGCCGCGCTCGACCCCCTCGTCGACGAGGTCGAGGGCCATGAGCTCGAGGCGCTTGCGGGTGGCGGCGTAGCTGCGGCGGTTCTGCGGGGACACGTGCCGCAGTTCGGAGTCGAGTGCGGACTGCGGGGCGCGGTGCGTCGAGTTCAGCACGATCGCCTCGACGAAGTTGGTGAAGCGCCGGACGGGGTCGTCACCACCCTCGCCGACGGCGGCGAGTGCGCGTTCGATGAGGTCTCGGACGGCGGTGTCGAGCAGGGTGACGAGAACGGCTTCCTTGTTCTCGTGGTGGTAGTACAGCGCGGGCACCGTCACCCCGACCCGGCGGGCCAGGTCGCGGACGGTGGTTCCGTGGAAACCGTTCTCTCCGAAGGCCTCCAGCGCGTGATCGAGGATGGGGCCGAGCCGCAGGGGCTCGAATTCCCGCCAGTTCGCGAACCGGGGGGGTGCGGGCTCCACAGTCATCGGCCCCGTCCTCTCACGCGTCGATCAGCTCACGCGGCGCTCAGCGCGGTGCCATGCGGATGGCGCCGTCGAGGCGGATGACCTCGCCGTTGAGCATCGGGTTGGAGACGATGTGCGCGGCCAGTGCGCCGTACTCGGACGGGTCGCCGAGGCGGGCCGGGTGCGGGACCTGCTGGCCGAGGGACTTCTGTGCCTCTTCCGGCAGCGACCCGAGCAGCGGGGTCTTGAACAGGCCGGGGGCGATGGTGACGACGCGGATCAGCAGCGACGCGAGATCGCGGGCGATCGGCAGGGTCATGCCGACGACGCCGCCCTTGGACGCGGAGTACGCGGCCTGGCCGATCTGGCCGTCGAACGCGGCGACGGAGGCGGTGTTGATGATGACACCGCGCTCGCCGTCGATCGGCTCGGTCTTGGCGATGCGCTCGGCGGCCAGGCGGATCACGTTGAACGTGCCGACGAGATTCACGTTGATGATCTTGGTGAAGTCGGCGAGCGGGAACGCGCCCTTCTTGCTCACGGTCTTGACGGCGTTGCCGATGCCGGCGCAGTTGACCGCGACGCGCAGCGGGCCGAGCGATTCGGCGAGGTCGAGGGCCTCGACGACGGCGGCCTCGTCGGTGACGTCGGCGGCGGCGAAGCGGACGCGGTCGCCGAGCTCCTTGGCGACGGTCTCACCGTTGGAGGAGGGCAGGTCGATGATGACGACCTGCGCGCCGTCGGCGAGCAGGGCCTTGACGGTGGCCAGGCCGAGGCCGGAGGCACCGCCGGTGACGACGGCGACGCTGTCGTTGACGATCATGAGGTTCCTTTCGAATGTGGTTGCGGATCAGAGACGTTCGATGACGGTGGCGTTGGCCATGCCGGCGCCCTCGCACATGGTCTGCAGGCCGTACCGGCCGCCGGTGGCCTCGAGGTGGTTGACCAGGGTGGTCAGCAGCCGGGTGCCCGACGAACCGAGGGCGTGGCCGAGGGCGATCGCGCCGCCGCGCGGGTTGAGCCGGGCCGGATCCGCCCCGAACTCGTGCGCCCACATCAGCGGCACCGGAGCGAACGCCTCGTTGACCTCGTAGGCATCGATGTCGTCGATGCCCAGACCCGACTTGGCCAGGATCTTCTTCGTCGCGGGGATGGGGGCGGTGAGCATGAACATCGGGTCGTCACCGGCGACGGCGAAGGAATGGAACCGCGCCCGCGGGGTCAGGCCGAGCTTGGCCGCGGCCTCCTCGCTCATGATCAGCGCCGCCGACGCCCCGTCGGTGAGCGGCGACGAGTTGCCCGGGGTGATGTGCCAGCCGGCCTCCGGGAAGCGCGCGGCGTACGCCTCGGTGTAGAACGACGGCTTCAGACCGGCCAGGCCCTCGGCGGTGGTGGCGGCGCGCACCGTCTCGTCGACGGTGTGCCGGACCTGCTCACCGGCGGCATTGGTGACCGTGATCGGGACGATCTCCTTGTCGAAGAAGCCGGCGGCGATCGCCTCGGCGGCCCGCTGGTGCGACTGCGCCGAGAACGTGTCGAGGGCCTCGCGGTCGAACTTCCACTTTGCGGCGATCAGCTCGGCGGAGATGCCCTGGTTGACCAGTCCCTCGGGGTAGCGGGCGGCGATGCCCGGGCCGGCGGCGTCCTGCCCCATCGACGAGGTGCCCATCGGCACGCGGCTCATCGATTCCACACCGCAGGCGATGACGATGTCGTAGGCGCCGGCGATGACGCCCTGGGCGGCGAAGTGGGCGGCCTGCTGGCTCGAGCCGCACTGCCGGTCGATGGTGGTGGCCGGCACCGACTCGGGGAAGCCGGCCGACAGCAGGGCGGTGCGGGAGATGTTCAGGGCCTGCTCGCCGGCCTGGTTGACGCAGCCGCCGATGACGTCGTCGACGAGCGCGGGGTCGAGGTCGTTGCGGGAGGTGATCTCGCGCAGCACGTGGGCGAGCAGCTCGACGGGGTGGGTGCCGGACAGGGCGCCGCCGGGCTTGCCCTTGCCGACCGCGGTGCGGACCACGTCGACGATCACAGCGTTGGTCATGAGGAATTCCTTTCGAGGGGTTGGAGCGGCCCGGGTGTCCCGGAGGGATCGACGAGACCCCGGGCCGAGATCAGGGGGTCAGCGACCCTTCCAGACCGGCTGCCGCTTCTGCGCGAACGCGGTCGGGCCTTCCTTGGCGTCGTCGCTGGTGAACACGACCTTCATCGCGGCGGCGTTGGCCTCCCACACCCCCGCCTCCCAGTCGTCGCCGTGCGCGGTGCGGTGGATCATCGACTTCGATTCGCGCACGGACAGCGGCGCGTTCGCGGCGATGGTCTCGGCCAGGGCCAGCGCCACCTCGAGCGCGGTGCCCGCCGGGGCGACCCGGTTGACCAGGCCCAGTTCCTGGCCCTGGGTGGCGGAGATCGGCTCGCCGGTCAGCGCGATCTCGAGGGCGATCTTGCGCGGGATCTGCTGTTGCAGGCGGATGACCCCGCCCGCGGCGGCGAACAGGCCCCGTTTGACCTCGGGCAGGCCGAGCTTGGCGTCCTCGTCGACGACCGCGAGGTCGGACGCGAGCACCAGCTCGGTGCCGCCGCCGAGGGCGAACCCGTTGACCGCGGCGATGGTCGGCTTGCTGATCCAGTGCTGGGCATAACCGGCGAAGCCCCATTCGGGGTGCCCGTCGGCGGCGATGCTCTCGCCCGTGGCGAGGGCCTTGAGATCGGCGCCCGCGCAGAACGCGCGGCCCGCACCGGTGAGCACCACGACGCGCACGTCGTCGTCCGCCTCCGCCCGCTCGAGCAGGGTGCCGACCGCCGTCGCCAGCGCCGCGTTCACGGCGTTGAGCGCCCGGGGGCGGTTGAGCGTGATGACGGCGACGCCGCCACGCCGCTCGTACCGTGCGGCAGGTTCGGTAACGGTGGACTCGTCGGCCATGTGCGCCCCTATCGGATACAGTCGGCATTACTTATCGATCGCTAAAGGATTACCACGGATCGATCGATCGGTCAACGTTCGCGCATAACTAGCGTCCGATCAGCGGGTTCTGGTAGGGATGAGGCCGTACCCGTGCGCCGCGACACGGGGCCCTCGAAACGGAGCCCCGAACACGGAGCGCTCGAACACGGAGCCCCCGGAACAGGCTCGGCCACCAGGACGGCAGGAGAACTCATGCAGGCGGTACAGCTGACCGAAGCAACCGGGCCCGACGGCGTTCGGCTCGTGGACCTTCCCGAGCCCGACCCGGACGGCCTCGTCGTCGTCGATCTGCACGCGGCCGGAGTCTCGTTCCCCGACCTGCTGCAGACCACCGCGAGCTACCAGGTCGTGCGCCCCCTGCCGAGCGTGCTCGGCGTCGAAGGCGCCGGCACCGTGCGCACCGCCCCGGCCGGCAGCGGCCTGACGCCGGGGCAGCGCGTCGCCGTCCTCGCCACCGGTGGCGCGTGGCAGCAGACCGTCGCGGTGGATCCGAAATCCGTCTTTCCGCTTCCCGATTCGGTGTCCCTGACGGCCGGATCCGGATTCCTCATGAACTACCTGACCGTCCACTTCGCGCTCGACGAACGCGCCCGCTATCGCTCCGGCGAGACGGTACTCGTGCACGGCGCCGCAGGGGGTGTCGGCGTCGCTGCCCTGCAGGTCGCGGCGGCACTCGGACTCGAGACCATCGCGGTGGTGAGCACCGAGGAGAAGGCCGCGGTCGCGAAGGCCAACCGCGCCACCCACACCGTCGCCGTGGAGGGCTTCAAGGACCGGGTCCTCGAGCTCACCGGCGGACGCGGCGTCGACATCGTTCTCGATCCCGTCGGCGGCGACCGATTCACCGACAGCCTGCGCAGCCTGGCACCGAACGGACGCGTCGTGGTCCTCGGCTTCACCGGCGGCGAGATCCCCACCGTCAAAGTGAATCGTCTTCTGCTCAAGAACATCTCGGTTCTCGGTGCCGGATGGGGCGAATACGTGCGTACCTTCCCCGGCTACACCGCCCAGCAATGGGCGCAGCTCGAGCCGCTGCTGCGCTCGGGGGCACTGCAGATCCCCGAGCCCACCGTCCACCCGATGACGCACGCCGCCGAGGCGTTGCGGTCGCTCGCACATCGCTCCGCCACCGGCAAGGTCGCCCTGGCGCTGCGCCCCTGACGTCCCGAGAGACCCTGACCGTCCCTTGAACCCGACCCCCGGAGGACCCATGACCATCGATCCCGTCGGCGTCGACGTCACCGTCGACGACGGCATCCTGCGTGTCACCCTCAACCGGCCCGCCCGGATGAACGCCGTCACCACCGCCACCCTCGAGGCCGTCGCCGAGGCCTTCGAGAAGCACGCGGGCGACGACGCCGTACGCGTCGCGGTCCTCACCGGCACCGGTCGCGCCTTCTGCACCGGCGCCGACCTCGCCGGCAAGGACCTGTCCGCGCCGCCGTCGGCCGACACCATCGACGCCGCCAACCGCACCGTCGCCGCGATCCGCGCCTTCCCGCGTCCGGTCATCGGCGCCGTCAACGGCCCCGCCGCCGGCGTCGGCGTGTCCCTCGCCCTGGGCTGCGACCTCACCGTCGCGGCCGAGTCCGCCTACCTGCTGCTCGCCTTCACCCGCATCGGCCTCATGCCCGACGGCGGCGCGACCGCACTCGTCGCCGCGTCGATCGGCCGTGCCCGCGCCCTGAAGATGGCACTGCTCGCCGAACGGCTGCCCGTCGCCGAGGCCCTCGCGGCCGGGCTGATCGCCGAGGTGCATCCCGACGACGACTTCGCCGCCGCCGTCGACGCGCTCGCCGCCCGCCTCGCCGCCGGACCGGTCGAGGCCTTCCACTCCACCAAGGACGCGATCAACGACGCGACCCTCGGCGAGCTCGACAGCGCGTTCACGCGCGAGCGCGCCGGCCAGCTCCAGCTGCTGGCGTCCGCGGACTTCCACGAGGGCGTGAGCGCCTTCCAGGAGAAGCGGACGGCGGTGTTCGGCCGGAGCTGAGTCCGTCCGTCAGGGCTTCGAGGCAGGGGTGGCGCCGACCGTCTTGAGGGCGATCGCGACGTACTTGCGCGCCACCTCCTCCGGGCTCAGGGAGCCCTCGCGGTGGTACCACCGCGGGATGGACTGGCACATCCCGAGCAGCGCACGGGTCGTCTCGGCCGGATCCTCGACGTCGAACGCTCCGCGCCGGGTCCCGTCCTCGACGATCTCGAAGACGAGCTTCTCGATCTCCTTGCGCACCGCGCGGTAGCGCTGCCGGTTCTCGGGGCTGAGGTAGCGCACCTCGCCCTCGAGCGCGGCGAGGCGGGGACGGTTCGTCATGCGCAGCACGATCGCCTCGATGGCGTTGGAGAGCCGCTGCACCGGATCGTCGCCGCCGTCGGCGTCGGCGGCGTAGGCCCGGGTCATCACATCGCTGGTCGAGAGCTCGAGCAGCGCGATGAGCAGGCCTTCCTTGTTCTCGTGGTGGTAGTACAACGCGGGAACGGTGACGCCGACCCGGCGGGCGATCTCCCGTACCGAGGTGCCGTGGAACCCGGTCTCGTAGAAGGCGTCGAGCGCCGCGGAGAGAATGGGAGTCAGCTCCATCGGCTCGAGGCGACGCCAGTCCGGCGCGGCGACACCGTCCGCGACGGTGTCGTCGGTGGAAGTTCCCATTGCCGTACCCAACCTATCGATCGCTACATTCGGACGGCTCGAGGATACCTGTGCACCGGCAGCAGCCGGGACGCCTGCGCGCTCGGATCCTCCCTGCGCGCGGACGACGAGGTGGGGACTAACCCATCGGGTCGTCGGCGCCGGCGCGTCCGGTGTCGTGGAACGGCGCCTGGAAGGTGCCCCAGCGCACGCACTCCCAGCCGCCGCCGGGCAGCGGGGCGAGTTCGACGCTCTGGGTGTTGGCGAGGTGGTTGCTGGTCGCGAAGCTGCCGGGCACCCGGCCGAGGTGCGCGGCGACGAGGCGGATGGCGGCGCCGTGGCTGACCACCACGACGTCCCCCGACCCGTCGTCGAGGTAGTCGGTGCGCAGCGACTCGACCACCGGCAGGTACCGGTCCAGGACGTCGAGGCCGGATTCGCCGCCGGGCACCCGGTCGCGCAGGTCGCCGGTGTGCCAGGACTCGTACACCTTCATGAACAGCGCGTGGGATTCCTCGTCGCTGCGGTCCTCGAGCTCGCCGACCTGCACCTCGTGCAGGCCTTCGCGGACGACGGTGGTCACACGGGCGGCGAGCTCGACGTGCTCGGCGGTCTGCCGGGCGCGCAGGGCCTGCGAGGCGAACAGGGCGGTCGGCGGCTGCTGCGCGAAGCCCCGCCCGAGGGTGCGGGCCTGCGCGACGCCGAGGTCGGTCAGTTCGGCGCCCGGCAGCTTGGTGTCGAGGCGACGCGCGACATTCGCCACCGTCTGCCCGTGCCGGACCAGGATCAATCGGCCGCTCAACGCTCTTCCTCCCCGCGCCGCAGCCGTTGCAGCCACTGCGCATCCTCTTCGTCCGATACCGGGGCCACACCGTGCTGGGACACCGCCGCCCAGGAGCCGAGGAACCGCACCTGCGCGAAGCGGTGCAGCGCCTTGAGCGCCTCGGCGACGAGCGCGTCGTCGATGTGGCCGACACAGTCCAAGTGGAAAAAGTAGGTCCCGTATTCCTGGCGGGTAGGGCGGGACTCGATGCGGGTGAGGTCGATGCCGCGGGTGGCGAACTCGGTCATGGCCCGCACGAGGGAGCCCGGTTCGTTCGGCAGCTGCAGGATCACGGAGGTGCGGTCGACGCCGGTGCGCGCCGGTGTGGGGGCGGGCCGGGTGGCGAGCACGAACCGGGTGCGGGCGCCGGCGTGGTCGGCGACGCCGTCGGCGAGGACCGGCAGGCCCAGCCGCTGCCCGGCCAGGGCGGTGGACACGCCGGCGTCGGCCTTGCCGGCGGCGACGTCCTCGGCGGCGCCGGCATTGGACGAGGCGGCCACCACGTCGGCCTTCGGCATGTGGTCGGCGATCCACTGGCGCACCTGCGCGGCGGCCACCGGATAGGCGTGCACGGTGCGGACCTCGTCGAGCGTGATGCCCGGCCGGGCCACGACGGTGAAGGCGACGTCCAGCTCCGTTTCGGCCACGATCTGCAGGCGCGGGCCGACCGCGAGAGCGTCCATCGTGGGGGGCACCGAGCCCTCCACCGAGCTCTCGATGGGCACCACTGCGCCGTCGACCGCGCCGTCGCGCACGAGTTGCAGCGCCGCGGGCGGGCTGGCGGCCGACACCCGCTCGACCGGGCCGTCGAAGGCGCCGGCGCCCTCGAACCGGGCGAGGGCCATCTCCGTGAAGGTTCCGGTGGGGCCGAAGTAGGCGATGCGTGGCACGTCTAGAAGGGTACGCATCGAACGTGTCCGGGCCCTGTCATCGCGGCAACGGGGTCATCGGGGCAACGGGGCCACCGGGGCAGCGGGGTCATCGCGCCGACAGGCCGAGGGCTGCGAGGTCGCGCGCGACGCCGGCCGGGTCGTCGACCTCGACGGCGAGCAGGATGTCGCGCACGGCCGCGGCCGCCTCGGGGATCAGGGCGGTCAGCCGGCCGGGGTCGGGCGAGGCGAGGGCGGCGCGCACGTCGTCGCCGCGCAGGGCCGCGACGGTGGCGGCGAGCAGGGCGAGCACCTCGTCGGCGTCGCGGGCGCGCGCGACGTAGCCGGTATCTGCGTGGGCGAGGACGGACAGGAAGTCGGCGATCTCCCCGACGTCGCGTCCGGTGGGCAGGCCGGGGCTGTGCCCGGCGCCGACGAGCGCACGGGCCGTCTCGGGCAGGTCACCGGCGTCGACGTAGACGGTCAGGGGCGCGGGCACGGCGACGGCGAGCGCGTCGTCGAGGTCCGCCGCGGTGCAGTCGAGCTGGTAGCGGACCGGAGCCGGGCGCAGGCCGGACAGGCGCTCCACGTCGGGCGCGACGTCGAGTTCACCGACGATCCGCACCGCGCCGGTCGTCTCCACGAGGACCTCGGTCAGCGTGGACACCGGCACCACGGGGGCGCCGATCGCGTCGAGCGCGGGGGCGGCGAGCGCGTCGGCGAGGGTCGGATGCCGGCGGGTGAGCAGGGCGGTGAGCAGGCCGCGGGGCTCCTCGCGGGACGGCGGCATTCCGAGGGTGAGCGGGATCGGCACGTCTCCAGGCTAGCCGGGGTGTTGCGACCCCGGTCACCATGACTTAGGTTTGCCTCACCTACTATTCGAGGAGGATTCGATGCCGGCCACCACCGCCCGTTCCGCGCCCACGACCGCCGAAGCGGTCCGCACCGCCGTCGTCCGCACCGGCTCCGCCGTACTCGCCACCGGCTCCGCCGTACTCGCCACCGGCTCCGCCGTACTCGCCACCGGCTCCGCCGTACTCGCCACCGGCTCCGCCGTACTCGCCACCGGCTCCGCCGTACTCGCTACCGATGGAGCCGCGCCCGTCACCGCGACGATGCACCACCTGCACAGCGACGGCGACCTGCTCGTCGTCGTCCCCGACGACTGTGCCGCCGTCGCGCTGACCTGGCAGCGCGGCGCCGCGGGCCTGCACTCCGTGCTGGAACTGACCGACCACTCGCCGCTGCGGCTGCGCAACCCCGTCCGGTCGCTCATCTGGCTCAGCGGCACCGCCCACGCCGTCGCCGAACCCCGCCGGCTCGCCGCCGACATCGCCGCGACCCTGCCCCACCCCGCGCTGCTGGACGTCGGGCACCGCGCCGAACTGCTGCGCCTGCGGCTCACGTCCGTTGTGGCCGCCGACACCACCGGCGCCGAGTCCGTGGAGGTCGCCGACGTCCTCGCGGCCGCGCCGGACCCGTTCGCCGCCGTCGAGTCCGCATGGTTGCAGCACCTCGAGCAGGACCACGGCGACCTCGTCCACCGCATCGCCCGGCACATTCCCGTCAACGACCGGCGCGGCCGCATCCGGCCTCTCGGCCTGGACCGCTACGGCCTGCGCCTGCGACTCGAGTCCGGCCGCAGCGACCACGACGTCCGGATTCCGTTCCCCGAACCCGTCGACGACGTCGAGTCCCTGAGCCGCGCCCTGCGCCGCCTCGTGGGCTGCCCGTTCGCCAACGGGCTGCGCGCCAGGCACTGATCGGCCCCGCGCTTCGGCGGTATCCTCGAGTCAGCACTCTTCCGAGCGCGTCGCAGGCCGAAAGCCGGGAACCATGGCCGATTTCGATCCGGAAGCCACCCGTCCCGCGGGGCAGGGGATCGCGGCGGAACTCGCCGCGGCGGGGTTCGACGACGCCCTCGTGGTCGGCCGGGGCGGCTTCGGCGTCGTCTACCGGTGCCGGCAACGCTCCCTCGGGCGCACCGTCGCGATCAAGGTGCTCTCCTCCGACCTCGACGCCGAGAACCGCGAACGGTTCCTGCGCGAGGGGTTCGCGATGGGCGGGCTGTCCGGCCACCCGAACATCGTCAACATTCTCCAGGTGGGCGTCACCTCCACCGGCCGGCCGTACATCGTGATGCCCTACCACCCCAACGACTCGCTCGCGGTGCGGGTGCGCCGGGACGGGCCGATGCCGTGGTGGGACGTCGTCCGCGTCGGGGTCAAGCTCGCCGGCGCCCTCGAGACCGCCCACCGCGCCGGCACCCTGCACCGCGACGTCAAGCCCGCCAACATCCTCGTCACCGAGTACGGCGAGCCGCAGCTCACCGACTTCGGCATCGCCCGCATCGCCGGCGGCTTCGAAACCGCCACCGGCGCCTTCACCGGATCGCTCGCCTTCACCGCACCCGAGGTGCTCGAGGGCAAGCCGCCCACCCCGGCCTCGGACATCTACGGCCTCGGCGCAGCCATGTTCGCCCTCATCACCGGCCGCGCCGCGTTCGAGCGACGCACGGGCGAGGAGATCATCGCGCAGTTCCTGCGCATCACCAGCCAGCCCATCCCGGACCTGCGCCCCCAGGGCATCCCCGACGACGTGTGCGCCGCCATCGAGCACGCCATGTCCGTCGACCCGGCCCGCCGGCCCGCGACCGCAGCCGACTTCGGCCGCGAGCTGCAGCAGACCCAGGCCCGGCACGGCCGCCACGTCGACGACATGGCCCTGCCCGGCGAGCTGCGGTTCCACGACCAGCCGACCGGCCGGCACCCCCTCGCGACACCCGTCACAGCCACACCCGTCACGGCCACAGCGGCACCCGTCAAACCCGTACCGCCGCGACCGAACGGTCCCCCACCACCGCCACCGCCCGGCCC
>NZ_JAALEH010000038.1:0-51537 GCF_011058195.1 Rhodococcus sp. 14C212
GGGTACTGATCCGGGGGGAGGGGAGGGCGCCGGCCCGCCCGCCCGGGAGGGGCGGGGGGCCGGCGCGCGTCACCCGGCGGGCACCTCGGCGACGTGCTCGACAGGACGCCGGTTCGCCGCCGGCAGGGCGAGCGCGGCGACGAAGACCACCACCGCGCAGGCGGCGCACACCAGGTAGGCGATCGAGAATCCCGCCGTGGTGATGCCCCCGTTCGACAGATGTGCAGCGAGAACGGTCGCGACCACCGCGCTGCACACGGTGCTGCCCGTGGTTCGCAGCAGCACGTTGACACCGTTCGCCGCCGCGGTCTGCTCCAGCGGGACCGCACCCATGATCAGCACCGGCAGCGTGCAGTACACGAGTGTGGTGCCGATGGCGGCGACGCCGAGCGCCACCACCACCGACCACAGCGGCTTGTCCGGCACCGCATGCAGCGAGTATCCGCACAGCAGGAACAGTGCGCCGGCCAGCATGGGGACCTTCGTTCCCCACCGGTCGGACAACCGCGCCGCGACGAGGGAGAACGACATCATCGCGAAGCTCGCCGGCAGCTGGCACACGGCCGCGAGCAGGATCGGCAGCCCGTAACCGGCGCCGCGGTCCGGGTCGGCCTGCAGCAGCTGCGTGGTGATGAGAGTGTTGCCGTAGAACGCGAACCCGACCAACAGGGCGGCCAGGTGCGGCATCAAAACGGTGCGCCGCGCCGAGACCCGCAGATCCACGAGCGGGTTGCGGTTGCGCAACTGCTGGAAGCCCCACAGTCCGAACAGGACCACGGCGGCGGCGAACATCGACAGCACGGCCGGGCTGGTCCAGCCCCAGGTGCTGCCCTGGGTGATCGGGACGAGCAGGCTCACCAGCGCGGCCGTCAGGCCGACCGCGCCGACGCCGTCGAACCGGCCTCCGGTGCGGGTGCGGGACTCCCGGACGAACACCGCGGCCGCGGTCATCACCGCCGCTCCGATCGCGGTGGTGACCCAGAACAGCACGTGCCAGTCCGCGAACTGGACGATGGCGGCGGCGAACGGGATGCCCAGGGCGGTGCCCAGCCCGAGAGTGGAGCTGAGCAGGGCGATCGCCCGTCCGATCCGTTCCCTGGGCAGTTCCTCGCGCAGGATCGACATGCCGATCGGGATGATCGCGGCGCCCGCGCCCTGCAGGCCGCGGGCGGTGATGAGCACCGAGATGTTCGAACTGATCGCGCACAGCAGCGACCCGACGGTCATCAGAACCAGAGCGACGAGCAGCATGCGCTTCTTGCCGACCATGTCGGCGAGCCGCCCGAAGATCGGGGTCATCACGGCCCCGACGAGCAGCGTGGTTGTCACCAGCCACGACACGGCCGTGGTGCCGGCACCCGTCAGCGCCGGCATGCTCGGCAGCAGCGGCACCATGACCGTCTGCATGATCGCCTGGAAGATCGCCCCGACCGCGAGGATCGGGAAGACGAAACGCGACGGCCGGGGCGCGACGGCCGTTCCCGACCCGCCGGCGGACGACACGGCGAGGGGCCGCTGCGGCCGGGACCCGCGCAGCCGGAGGGGATGGCTGGACACGTACGCCATCGGTCCTCCTCCGCGTGGGGTGAATAATTGTTTACCAGGCTAAGTGAATAGCCGTTTACCCCGCAACAGAGGTGACCCGCGTCTCACCCCGGACCGTCCGTCACTCCGCCCCGTCGAGCAGCTCCTGCACCAGCGGCGCGTACCGCGCCACCACGTCCGGAACCGAACCGGTGGCCCGCTCCCCCAGCATCCGGCGCCGCATGATCGCCAGCCCCATCACCATCGACATCGCCAGCTCCGCGCGCAGCCGCGCGTCCGGACCGGGCAACCGCGCGGCGAGCGCGTCGATCATCTGCTTCGAGTAGTTCTCCCGGAGCGTGCGGTTGCTCTCCTCGCTCGCCCCGCTCATGAACAGGATGTTCATCGAGAGCGGTTTGTACGGCTCGAGCGGCCGGGCCAGCATCGAGACCATCCGCTCCCCCAGCTCCCCGAGCGGGCCGTCGAACAGCACCCGCGCCGCCTCCTGGAAGTCGACCAGGGCGTCGAACAGCTGTTCCTTGGAGCCGAAGTACTTGATGATCAGCGGCGCGCTGACCCCGGCATCCTCGGCGATGTCCTTGAGGGTGATCTCGCGGTACGGGCGCGTCGCGAACGCCATGCCCGCCGCGTCGAGGATCCGGCGGCGCGTCTGCTCCCCGGTGCGCCTCGGCGCCGTCACAGTGTGCGTCGGCCCGAGAGCGCCCGACCGAGGGTCAGCTCGTCGGCGAACTCGAGGTCGCCACCCATGGGCAGACCGGACGCCAGCCGCGTCACCGTCAGGCCGGGGAAGTCCCGCAGCATCCGCACGAGGTACGTCGCGGTGGCCTCGCCCTCCGTGTTGGGGTCCGTCGCGATGATCACCTCGGTGACGTCGACGCCGTCCTCCTGGTTACCGATGCGGGTGAGCAGCTCGCGGATCCGCAGCTGGTCCGGCCCGATGCCGCTGAGCGGATCGAGCGCGCCACCGAGCACGTGGTAGCGGCCCCGGAACTCGCGGGTGCGCTCGATGGCCTGCACGTCCTTCGGCTCCTCGACCACACAGATCTGGGTGCGGTCCCGGCGCGGATCGGAACAGATCCGGCACCGCTCCTGATCCGACACCGTGCCGCACACCTCGCAGAACCGGACGCCGTCGCGCACCTGCTGCAGGGCCGCCTGCAGCCGGTCGATCTCCGGCGGCTCGAGCGACAACAGGTGGAACGCGATGCGCTGGGCGCTCTTCGGACCGATGCCCGGCAGCTTGCCGAGCTCGTCGATCAGGTCCTGGACCGGTCCCTCGTACACGTGACTCCTCTAGAAGCCGGGCAGGCCGGGGATGCCGCCGCCCAGCCCGCCGGCCAGCGGGCCGAGCTTCTCGGAGGCGATCTCCTGCGCCTTCGCCGACGCGTCGGCGATCGCGCCGATCACCAGGTCCTGCAGCGTCTCCACGTCCTCGGGGTCCACGACCTTCGGGTCGATGCGCAGGCCGACAACCTCGCCGGTCCCCTTCACCGTCGCCGTCACCAGGCCACCACCGGCCTGGCCGGTCACCTCCGCCTGCGCCATCTCCGCCTGGGCGGCCATCAGCTGCTGCTGCATCTGCTGGGCCTGCGCCAGGAGCTGCTGCATGTCGGGCATTCCACCGGGTTCCAAGGCATGTCCTTTCGCGGGATTTCGCAACCGGGATTTCGCAACTCAGGGTAGTCCGTCCCCGGTACCGTGACGGCATGCGCGTGCGTGGACTGTCCCGCCGGATCACCGTCGCCGCCGCCTGCGTGCTAGCCCTGTCCCTACCGGGACTGCCCGCGACCGCGAACCAGGACCTGCCGCTGGCCGGACGCACCGTCTTCCTCGATCCCGGCCACAACGGCGCTAACGACGCGAGCATCGCCACCCAGGTACCCACCGGTCGCGGCGGCACCAAGAACTGCCAGACCACCGGCACCAGCACCGACTCCGGCTACGCTGAGCACACCTTCAACTGGGACGTGGCCACGCTCGTGCGCGCCGAACTCGAGCGGCTCGGCGCGCACGTGCTGCTCAGCCGGCCCGACGACACGTCCGTCGCCGCGTGCGTGGACCGCCGCGCCGAGGAGGCCAACGCCTCCGGCGCGGACGTCGTGGTCAGCCTGCACGCCGACGGCGGGCCGGCCGACGGCCGCGGCTTCCACGTCAACTACTCGGCGCCCCCGCTCAACGAGGTGCAGGCCGGCCCGTCCGTCGCCCTCGCCACCGCCGTGCGTGACGCCCTCGTCGACGCGGGCCTGACCCCGTCCACCTACCTCGGCACCGACGGCCTGCTCGGCCGCGACGACCTGACCGGGCTCAACCTGGCCCGCCGGCCGTCCGTGCTGGTCGAGTTCGGGAACATGCGCAACGCGGCGGACGCCGCGACGATGACCGGTCCCGAAGGGCGGCAGCGCTACGCCACCGCCGTCGTCGCCGGGATCGTCGCGTTCGCCGGCGAACCGGCCGAGGCTCTCTAGTCCAGTTCGCGCTTCAGGTTCGCCAGCACCTGCTCCTGGATCTTGCGCAGCCCGAGCGGCGCGAAGGTCTTCTCGAAGAAGCCACCGATGCCACCCGCGCCCTTCCACTCCGTCAACGTCACCACGGTCGAACCGGTGCCGTTGGGCACCACGCTCCACGTGGTCACCAGGGACGAGTTCGCGTCCCGCTCGGTGATCGTGCTACCCGACACCGCCACCCGCGCCTCGACGTCGCGGGCCCGCTTCTTCGTCGCCTGCAGGATCCAGTGCACGACCGTGCCGTCGCCGCGGCCACCCGAGAGCACCCGGTAGTCGCGGTACTGCTCGGTGAGGATGCGCGGACGCACCGACTCGTAGTCCGCGAGAGCCTCGAGCACCCGCTCCGGCGCTGCGGCGAGCTGAATCGAACTGCTGGCGCTTACCTGTCCCACTGTTCCTCCTGCATCTCGTGGGCCGCTCACGTCGCGGCCGTCACCTAGTCCCATCCTGCCTGCTGCATCGTCGCGCCCGGCCGGGCCCGCGGGGCTATTGTGAAGATCGCCACCGGCGCGTCGCCCCAGGGAGTCGTATGCAGAAGCCGAAGTCAGTCGTAGCCCCGAGCGGAGAATCCGCCCACCGGGCCGGTGTCGAGCGCCTGTTGCGCTCCTACCGCGCCATCCCGTCCGACGCTCCCGTGCGCCTGGCGAAGAAGACCTCCAACCTGTTCCGGGCCCGGGCCCGGGTGAACGCGCCGGGCCTCGACGTGTCCGGCCTCGGCGGGGTCGTCTCCGTCGACCCCGCCGCGCGCACCGCCGACGTCGCCGGCATGTGCACCTACGAGGACCTGGTCGACGCGACACTGCCCCACGGCCTCGCGCCCCTCGTGGTGCCGCAGCTGAAGACGATCACCCTCGGCGGGGCGGTCACCGGGCTCGGCATCGAGTCGACCTCCTTCCGCAACGGCCTGCCGCACGAGTCGGTCCTCGAGATGGACATTCTCACCGGCGCCGGCGAGATCGTCACCGCCACTCCCGACGGCGAGCACGCGGACCTGTTCCACGGCTTCCCCAACTCCTACGGCACCCTCGGCTACGCGACGCGCCTGCGCATCGAGCTCGAGCCGGTGAAACCGTACGTGGCGCTGCGGCACCTGCGGTTCGACTCGCTCGACGAGATGCAGTCCGCCCTCGACCGCATCGCCACCGAACGGGTGCACGCCGGGGTGCCGGTCGACTATCTCGACGGGGTGATGTTCTCGGCGACCGAGTCCTACCTGACCGTCGGCACGCAGACCGACGCGCCCGGACCGGTCAGCGACTACACCGGCGAGCACATCTACTACCGCTCCATCCAGCACGCGTCCGTCAACCATCCCCGGACCGACCGTCTCACCATCCGGGACTACCTGTGGCGGTGGGACACCGACTGGTTCTGGTGCTCGCGCGCCTTCGGCGCCCAGAACCCCCGGATCCGGCGGCTGTGGCCGAAGCACCTGCTCCGCAGCAGCTTCTACTGGAAGCTGATCGCCCTCGACCACCGCTACGGCATCGCCGACCGCATCGAGCGGCGCAAGGGCAACCTGCCGCGCGAACGCGTCGTGCAGGACATCGAGGTGCCGATCGAGCGGACCGCGGAGTTCCTGCGCTGGTTCCTCGACGAGATACCGATCGATCCGGTATGGTTGTGCCCCTTGCGGTTACGCGAGAACGGCCCCGCAGCGGGCGATGTCCAGCGCCCGTGGCCCCTGTACCCGCTCGAACCGAAGCGCACCTACGTCAACATCGGCTTCTGGTCGTCGGTCCCGACCGTCCCCGGCGAGATCGCAGGCGCCGCGAACCGTCGCATCGAACACAAGGTCGCCGAACTCGACGGACACAAATCGCTGTACTCCGACTCGTACTATTCGCGTGCGGAGTTCGAGCAGCTCTACTACGGTGGCGGGGACTATCCCGCCCTGAAGAAGCGGTACGACTCCGAATCCCGTTTGCTGGACCTCTTCGCGAAGGCGGTGCACAACAGATGACCACGTTGCGAGAACCACGCCCGCACGACGGCCGGCTCACCCTCGCCCAGATCCTCGAGACCGTGACCGGCGGCGAGCTGCCGGTGCGGTTCACCGCGTACGACGGCTCCAGCGCCGGCCCCACGGACGCCCCGTACGGCCTGCGGTTGACCTCGACGCGCGGCACGACCTACCTGGCGACGGCCCCCGGCGACCTCGGCATGGCACGCGCCTACGTCTCCGGCGACCTCGAGGCCGAGGGCGTGCACCCCGGCAACCCGTACGAACTGCTGAAGGCTCTGGGGGACCTGCACTTCCAGCGTCCACCGGCGCTGACGCTCGCTCAGATCGCGCGCTCGCTGGGTCTGGAGACGCTCAAGCCCATCGCGCCGCCCCCGCAGGAGCACCTGCCGCGCTGGCGCCGGTTCGCCGAGGGCCTGCGGCACTCGCGCAGCCGCGACGCCGAGGTGATCCACCACCACTACGACGTCTCCAACGCGTTCTACGAGCGCGTCCTCGGGCCCTCCATGACGTACACGTGCGCCCTGTTCGACTCGGAGACGCAGAGCCTCGAGGACGCGCAGGAGAACAAGTACCGCCTCGTCTTCGAGAAGCTGCGGCTGCAGCCCGGGGACCGGCTTCTCGACATCGGCTGCGGCTGGGGCGGGATGGTCCGGTACGCGGCGCGGCGCGGCGTCAAGACGCTCGGCGTCACCCTGTCGCGTGAGCAGGCCGAGTGGGCGCAGAAGGCCATCGCCGAGGAGGGCCTCACCGACCTCGCCGAGGTCCGCTTCTCCGACTACCGCGACGTGCCCGAGACCGGCTTCGACGCGATCTCGTCGATCGGGCTGACCGAGCACATCGGCGTGCAGAACTACCCGGCGTACTTCCGGCGGCTGCACGACAAGCTGCGCGAGGGTGGGCTGCTGCTCAACCACTGCATCACCCGTCCGGTCAACCGCGGTCCCGTGAGGGCCGGGGGCTTCATCGACCGGTACGTCTTCCCCGACGGGGAGCTCACCGGCTCGGGACGCATCATCACCGAGGTCCAGGACGTGGGCTTCGAGGTGCTGCACGAGGAGAATCTGCGCCAGCACTACGCGCTGACCCTGAAGGGCTGGTGCGAGAACCTCGTCGCCGACTGGGACGCCTGCGTCGCCGAGGTCGGCGAGGGCACCGCCCGCGTCTGGGGCCTGTACATGGCCGGATCCCGTCTCGGCTTCGAACGCAACGTCGTTCAGCTGCACCACGTCCTGGCCGTCAAGCTGGGCCCGGACCAGGTGCCGAACGTCCCGCTGCGCCCCTGGTGGGTCGCCTAGGCGGCTCCGCCGCCGTGGTGTCCTTTCGGATCTCAGGCGGTCCGAAAGGACACCACGCACCTCGGGCATCTCGGTGCTTCCGTCCGCACCCACCCCATCCGCTCCAGCACGGTCGCGATCTCCGCCGCAACCTCGCACGGCGTGCGGTCGACCTCCTCGAATCCGTATACGAGCCGGGCCCTCCCGGCGAGTTCCGCCGCGTTGTCACGACGACGATCCCGGAACGCGACCTCCCGCATCGCGTGCACCCGCCGGCCGTCCAGTCGGACGATCAACTGCCGGCCTGCGACGTCGTACACGCAGTCCTCGTACAGCGTTCGACCGTCGACCGATACCGGACCCTGCCGGTGCGCGCTCGGCAGGGCGTGCGCGACCTCCACGTCGTCGGCGAAGGCGGCCTCGAGCACCGACTGGACACCGTCGGCGAGCAGTGTCACCGCCGAGTCCAACGCTTTGACGTAGCGGTAGGGCCGCCGTTGTTGCATCCGCTTTCGGAGCTCCGACAGACGAATGCCACCGTTCGTGACGGTGGCGATCAACGAGGCGTAGCCGTCGGCTGCGGTGGGCGCCGCGGTTGCGAGATCCAGAGCCGTATCGGCCCGCGAGGTACGCGGCGGGTTGGTGTCGACGCCGATGTACGCATGCGCCTTGGACCGATGCACGATCACGCCTGGGTGCAACGGGGCGCCGTGGTTCGGCACGGGTACCGTGCCGGATCGGACCCTGGTGGGCGCTTGCCCTTTCGTGGACAGGCCCCGCGGAACCGTGATGTGCACGGGCCGGATCGGATCGAGCGGAATCATGCCCCACTCCTCGGCGGCGGTGTGATGGCTGAGGATCGTCGCGCCGCCCCCGAACAACACGGCCGCCATGAGAATCATGTCGCGGCTCAACGGCCCGTTCGTGACGGCGTACACGCCCCGGAGTACCCACTGCCACCTCCCCGCCTCGAGATGGCGACGGATCCGTGAACGTGGGTACCCGTGCGGGGTGAGCTGCGCCTGCGTGACCAGGCCGAACTGACGATCGAGAAGCGTCTGGAACTCGGCGGGCAGATGCGGCGTGACCATGCCCGCAATCTTCGGACACCGGAACGACCACAGCCTGCGACGAAAGATGTATTCGGCGCAGGCTGTGGATAAATCGTGAGGGTGGGGACAAACCTTCGTGGTGTCCTTTCGGACCGCGTCAGGTCCGAAAGGACACCACGGCGCGTCAGCGCAGGGACGCCGGCGGGGTGAAGCGCTCGCCGTACTTGGCGGCGAGTTCCTCGGCGCGCTTGACGAAGCCCTCCTTACCGCCCGGGTAGCCGGCGATGTACTGGGCGACGCCACCGGTCCAGGCCGGGAAGCCGATGCCGAGGATCGAGCCGATGTTGGCGTCGGCGGTGGTGCGCAGCACGCCCTCGTCGAAGCACTTCTGGGTCTCGATGGCCTCGATGAACAGCATCCGCTCGATCAGATCCTGGATCGGGATGTCGGTGGGTGCGCTGCTGAACTTCTCGCGCAGGCCCGGCCAGATGCGGGTGCGCTTGCCGTCGGCGTACTCGTAGAAACCGCCGCCACCGGCGCGGCCCGGGCGCCCCTCGTCGACGAGGAAGTCGACGACGGTGGTCGAATCGTCGTGCGGCACCTTCAGACCCGACGCCTCGGCGGCAGCCTCGGTCTCCTTGCGGATCTTCTGCATCAGCGTCAGGTTCAGCTCGTCCGACAACTGCAGCGGCGGAGCCGGGTAGCCGGCCTGCGAACCGGCCTGCTCGATCGTGGCCGGCTCGATGCCCTCGCCGACCATGCGGATCGCCTCGTTGACGAACGTGCCGATGACGCGGGAGGTGAAGAAGCCCCGCGAGTCGTTGACGACGATCGGGGTCTTGCGGATCTGCTGGGCGAGATCGAACGCCTTGGCCAGCGTCGCGTCGGAGGTCTTCTCGCCGGCGATGATCTCGAGCAGCGGCATCTTGTCGACCGGCGAGAAGAAGTGCAGGCCGATGAAGTCCTCCTGCCGCTTCACTCCCTCGGCGAGGCCGGTGATCGGCAGGGTCGAGGTGTTCGACCCGAGCACCGCGTCCGGCGCGACGACATCCTCGATCTCCTGGAACACCTTGTGCTTGAGCCCGGTGTTCTCGAACACGGCCTCGATGACCAGGTCCGCGCCGGCCAGGTCGGCGGCGTCGGCGGTCGGCGTGATGCGGGCGAGCAGCGCCGCGGACTTCTCCTCGGTGGTCTTGCCACGGGCGAGAGACTTGGCCTCGAGGCCCTCCGAGTAGGCCTTGCCCTTCTGCGCCGACTCGATCGCGACGTCCTTGAGGATCACCTCCATGCCGGCCTTGGCGCACACGTAGGCGATGCCCGCGCCCATCATGCCGGCGCCGAGCACGGCTACCTTCTGGAACGTGGTCTTCGGGAACGGCGTGCCGTCGGCCTGCTTGGGGCGCGACGCCCCGGAGTTGATGGCCTGCATGTCGAAGAAGAACGCCTGGATCATGTTCTTCGCGACCTGGCCGGTGACCAGCTCGGTGAAGTAGCGGCCCTCGATCTTCGACGCGTTGTCGAAGTCGACCTGCGCGCCCTCGACGGCGGCGGCCATGATGGCCCGCGGGGCGGGCATCGGGGCGCCCTTGAGCTGCTTGCGCAGGTTCGCGGGGAACGCCGGCAGGTTCGCCGCGAACGACGGCGACGCGGGGGTGCCGCCGGGGATCTTGAAGCCCTTCTTGTCCCAGGGCTGCACGCCGCCTTCGGGATTGGCCTTGATCCACGCCTTCGCGGCGGGGACGAGTTCGTCGATCGAGCCGACGACCTCGTCGATCAGGCCGAGTTCCTCGGCCTTGACCGGGTTGTACTTGTTGCCCTGCAGCAGCAGCTGCATCAGCGCGGTCTGGATGCCGAGCATGCGCACGGTGCGGGTGACGCCACCGCCACCGGGCAGCAGGCCCAGGCTGGCCTCGGGCAGGCCGATCTGCACGCCCTTGACGTCGGCCGCGATGCGGTGGTGGGTGGCCAGGGCGATCTCGAGACCGCCGCCGAGGGCCGCGCCGTTGATCGCGGCGACGACGGGCTTGCCGAGAGTTTCGAGCCGGCGCAGGTCCGCCTTGATGCCCTCGACCTCGTCGAAGATCCGCTGCGCGTCCTCGGGGCCGACCTTGATCATGTTCTTCAGGTCACCGCCGGCGAAGAAGGTCTTCTTCGCGGAGGTGATCACGACACCGGTGATGTCGTCCTTCTCGGCGACCAGGCGGTCGACGGTGGCCTTCATCGACGCCTTGTAGAGCTCGTTCATGGTGTTGGCGCCCTGGTTCGGGTCGTCGAGGGTCAGCACCACGATGCCGTCGGCGTCGCGCTCCCAGCCGATCATGTTGTTCTCAGTCACTGTGAATTCCCCAGTCCCTTCCGAAGTTTCAGACACGCTCGATGATCGTGGCCACGCCCATGCCGCCACCGATGCAGAGGGTGACGAGGGCGCGGCGGGCACCGCGGCGCTCGAGCTCGTCGACCATTGTTCCCGTGATCATGGCGCCGGTGGCGCCGAGCGGATGCCCCATCGCGATGGCGCCGCCGTTGACGTTGAGCTTCTCGTCCGGGATCTTCAGGTCCTTCTGGAACTTGAGCACGACCGACGCGAACGCCTCGTTGATCTCGAACAGGTCGATGTCGTCCACGGTCAGGCCGGCGGCGGCGAGGGCCTTGTGCGCGGCCGGGGTGGGGCCGGTAAGCATGATCGTCGAGTCCGCACCCGAGGTAGCGGTGGCGACGATGCGGGCCCGCGGGGTCAGGCCCATGTCCTTGCCGGCCTGCTCGGAGCCGACCAGCACCAGCGCGGCGCCGTCGACGATGCCGGAGCTGTTGCCGCCGTGGTGGACGTGGTCGATCTTCTCGACGAAGTGGAACTTCTGCAGCGCGACGGCGTCGAAACCGCCCATCTCGCCGACCATCGCGAACGACGGCTGCAACCCGGCCAGGCCCGCGAGGGTGGTGTCGGGACGCATGTGTTCGTCGTGGTCGAGAACGGTCAGGCCGTTCTGGTCCTTGACCGGCACCACGGACTTGGCGAAGTAGCCGCCGGACCACGCCGCCGCGGCCAGCTGCTGCGAACGCAGCGCATACGCGTCGACGTCCTCGCGGCTGAAGCCTTCCATGGTGGCGATCAGGTCGGCGCTCACACCCTGCGGCACGAAGTAGGTGTCGTAGTTGGTGGCCGGGTCGAGGGCCCACGGGCCGCCGTCCGAGCCCATCGGCACCCGCGACATCGACTCGACGCCACCGGCGACGACGAGTTCGTCCCAGCCGGAGCGGACCTTCTGCGCGGCCATGTTCACGGCCTCGAGGCCGGAGGCGCAGAAGCGGTTGATCTGCACGCCGCCCACGGTGTCGGGCATGCCCGCCGCGGTGACGGCGGTGCGGGCGATGTCGGCACCCTGGTCGCCCACCGGTCCGACGACGCCGAGGATCAGGTCCGAGATGCGGTTCTCGTCCAGGTCCGGGAACCGCACGCGCAGTTCGTCGATCAGGCCGGTGACCAGGGAGATCGGCTTGACCGAATGCAGCGACCCGGTCTTCTTGCCGCGGCCGCGCGGAGTTCGGATGGCTTCGTAGATGAATGCCTCGGAGGTCACAGTGCAGGGTTCCTTCCCGTGCTTTGCGGATGCGAGGGGCGGCGGCTCGTGACAGCCGTCACGCCCGACCTCGTTCACCCTAGGAGCGGAGGCGCCCCCGATTGAAGGACCGAACCGAGCGGAGTCCGTGACCGAACCGAGCGGACGTTCACGCCCCGAGGCCGGCCTCGCGGGCCCGCACGATCGCCGTCGACCGGTCGGCGGCGCCGAGCTTGCCGAGCACGTTCGACACGTGGTTGCGCACCGTTTTCGGACTCAGCACCAGCCGGCGGGCGATGGTCGCGTTGTCGTGCCCGCGCGCCATCAGGTCCAGCACCTCGCGTTCGCGATCGGTGAGTTCCGGGAACACCGCGGGCGCCAGGGTGCGGGAGGCGGCCATCGCCCCGATGGCCTTGGCGGCGACGGCGGCACCGACGATGACCTCGCCGTCCGCGACGGCCCGGATCGCCCGCTCGACACCCGACGGGTCCGCACCCTTGACGAGGTAGCCGCGCGCCCCGGCGCGCACCGAGGCGACGAGCGACTCCTCGTCTTCGTGCATCGTCACCACCAGCACCCGCAGCCCGGGGAAGCGCGCGAGCAGCTGCCGGGTCGCCTCGATGCCCGAGCCGTCCCCGAGTTCGAGGTCCATGAGAACGACGTCGACGTCCGCGGTGATCACCTCGAGCGCCTCGGCGACCGAACTGGCCTGGGCCACCACCTCGATGCCGTCGAGGGTGCCCAGCAGCGCGACGAGCCCGAGCCGGAACACGGGGTGGTCGTCGACGACGGCGACGGCGATCGCCGCGGGGGCGCTCACGACGGCCCCCACGGGAGGTGTGCCGTAACGACGGTGCCGTGCGGCTGCGCCGCGGCGATCTCGACGGTGCCGCCGACGTCCTCGGCGCGTTCGCGCATGCTGTGCGTCCCCACTCCCCGCCGGGCGTTCCGGTCCATCCCGCGGCCCGCGTCGCGCACCTCGAGGGTGAGCCGGTCCGCCGTCACCCGCACGAGCACCCGGCACCCGTCGGCGCCGCTGTGCCGCCGCGCGTTGGTGACCGCCTCGGCGGCGATGCCGTACGCCGCCGCGACGACCGCACCGCCCCGGCCCGGTGGCACGTCGGCGTCCACGTCGACGCGGAATCCACTGCGCGAGTGGACCGCCGACATCTCCTCCAGCGCGGCGGCGAGACCGAGCTCGTCCAGGACGGGCGGCAGCAGCCCCCGGGAGAGCTCGCGCACGCCCTCGACCTGGTGGTCGAGCTCGCGCAGCAGCGAGTCGATCAGCGGAGCGGCGCCGGCAGAATCACTGTCGACGAGGTTGCGGGCGCCCTGCAGCCCGAGCCGGATGCCGGCGAGGGACGGACCGAGCCCGTCGTGCAGTTCCCGGCGGATGGTGCGGCGCTCGGCGAGCCGGGCCTCGGTGAGCCGAACGCGCGCCGCGTCGAGTTCCTCCGAGGACCGCAGCACCACAAGGCCGGCCTCCACCACAGAGGCGAGTTCGCCGAGCGCGCGGAAGCTGCGGGGCCCCAGCGTCTCCCCGGGCGGGGCAGTCACCTCGAGCCGGCCGTCGCGCAGGACGACCTGCTCGGCGGGCCCGGTGGGGGTGCCCCATCGGGCGAGCGTCTCGTCGTCGCGGCGCACCGTCACCGACTCGAGGCGCAGCGCCACGCCGACTCCGGCGGCGAGGTCCTCGAGCAGCCGGCGCGGCGTCTGCGCCCCGGCGAAGTGGCGGCCCAGCCGGCGCACCGCGCTCGCCGGGTCGTCACCCTCGCCGTAGACGAGGGTGTGCACGCGCCGGGTCAGCCAGGCCCGCACCGGTTGGACGGCCAGGGCCACCGCGACCGCGGCGATGGCCTGGGCGACGACGGATCCGTCCGTCGGCAGGATCAGGGCGACGGTGGCGGTCACGGCGAGGTAGCCGGTGGCGAGTACCGCGACGAGGCTGCCGGCGACGGCTGCGCGGCTGACCGCGAGGTCGAGCCCCCACAGCCGTTGCCGCAGCACCACCACGAGGATCGCGACCGGGTAGAACGCCTGCGTGGCCAGGTGCAGCAGCGGCGTGAGCATCCACGGCAGACCGGGCACGGCCAGCGGGATGTAGGACACCGCCATCAGCGCGGTGCCGAGCGCGAGCCAGCCCAAGCCGATGCGATCGGAGACCGGGCCGCACCGCCACCGGTAGGTGATGTCCGCGGCGGCGAGCAGACCGACCGTGACGACGGGCAGCACGAGCCAGCCGACGGCGGTGCCGGTGAAGGTACGGGCCCAGAAGAACCACGCGGTGACCAGGGCACCGGCGAGTACGCCGAGGCGGGCGCGCCGGTCGAGCGGCGGTTCGCGGACCAGCCAGGGCACCACCAGGAACAACGCCAGGGTGCCGGGGATCCACGCGGTGCTCTGCAGCGGGGCGAGGACCCCGGCGAACGGCAGTCCGGGCCGCACCTCCGCGAGCTTCGTCCAGGCGTAGCTCAGGGCCGAGAGCCCGACGCCGATCGATGCGAGCGACAGCAGGATCGGCACCGGATGCACCCGGCGTGCGAGCACCACCCCGGCGACGGTGCCGTACACCGCGGCACCCACGACGTCGACGAGGAAGAACAGCTGATCCGAGTCGAGGTCCGGACGGGCGGCCGCGAAGACGGCGAGGGCGGTGACGGCGAGACCGCACGACAGCACGGCGACGACGGCGGCGGGCACCGGTGCGCCACCGGTGCCCGCCGCCGTCTCGGATGCGTCCGCAACAGCCATGGTGCGGTGAGTATGCCCCGCGGCCGGTTCCGTCGCGCGGCAGCCTATCGGCGCGCCCTGTCGGAGACGGCGAATCCGACGCCGGCGACGAGCACCCACACGGGACCGACGAAGCCGGCCATGTATTGCAGCGGGGAGATCCCGAGCAGCGCGGTGAGGCCACCGAGCACCACGCTCGCCCAGCCCAGCCACCGCGGCGTCGCGCCGTGCCGCAGCGACGCGGCCGCCACCGCCAGGCCGCTGACCCCCGCGCCGACCCACAGCCACGGGATCGTGCCGACCCAGTGCGAGCCGACGACGGCGAACTCGGCGACCATCTGTCCCGGTTCGCTCAGCCCGAACAGCAGCTCGGTGTCCAGGCCGGCGCCGAGCAGTCCGGCGGTCGCCGTGAGCAGCAGACCGAACGCCGCGACCGACGGCAGCAGGCTGTCCTCGGGCAGGGCGATCCGCAGGCGGCGCTGCAGCCCGGCGGCGAAGATGAGCAGCAGCACCGTCGACACCATGAGCGACAGGTGCATCACCAGCAGTGGGGTCCGTTCGCCCGCGAACGCCTCGGCGATCGCGGGCGCGTTGCCGGCCGTGGATTCGTCGTAGGCGGCGCCCATGCCCAGGCTCGCCTGGATGGCGACGACCCCGGCGAGACCGGCGACGGCCCCCGACCATGCCCAGGCACTCGACGACGCGCGCCGTGCGGCCGTGCGTCCGTCCTCCGTCACGCTCACTGTGCTCATCGGTTCGGTGTCCCTCCCGTCGTACCGGCGCGCTCTGCGCCTGACGGAGAGGCTGCTGCGCCCGGCGTCCCGATCGCCAGGGACACCCGTCCCGTCCCGGTGGGAATTCTGCCGGCGGGATGCCGGACCGGCCCTCGCGCGCGCCGGTGCTTGTCGCGCGCGTGAGGACGCGCGCGACATGCACCATTCCGCGCGAGAGCGACTGCGCCGCGGATCAGACCAGCGCCGGACCGATCACGGCCAGCGCGACGAGCGCGATCAGCGCCGAGCAGCCGGCGATGGCCACACCACCGACCGGCGATTCGACGTCACCGAACAGCGGTTCCTCCTCGTCCCAGCACCACCGCGGCATCACTCCATGGAAGCGGCTCGCCCCCGCATGCGCAATGGGGCGAGCGGGATTCGGCCGAATTGCGGCAAGTTCCACGAGGTTTGCCCGGTTCCACCGGAATCCTCCGGCGCCGGGGCAGGAAGGATCAGGCCGGACGAACGGGGGCGACGATGTCCGCCGCGAGGGTGAGCAGCATGAAGGCCCCACCGACGACGACGAACGCGTACGTCACCGGCAGCAGCTTCACGAAGTCGACCGGCGCTCCGCCGGGTCGGCCCAGCCGGGCGCGCACCCGGTTCCGAAGATCCTCGTAGATCGCCACGGCCATGTGCCCGCCGTCGAGAGGCAGCAGCGGCAGCAGATTGAACAGGCCGACGAAGAGGTTCAGGCTCACCAGCAGCAGCACGAACGACTCCCAGGCGCCCCGCTCGACGGCCCGGCCCCCGAGCGATCCGGCCCCCACCACGCTGATCGGGGTGTCCGCGTCGCGTTCGCCGCCGGTCACCGACCGCCACAGCGACGCCACCTTCGTCGGCAGGTCCACCACCGTGCGCGCCGTGAGCACGGCGAGGTCGCCGGTGAACGCGAGGGCGGCGGGCACCGCGGTGACGACGTCGTACCGCACGGGACCGGCGGGCGGTCGCGCGGACACCCCGATCGCACCGACCGCCGTCGAACGCTCGGCCCCCGTCCGAGGGTCGACCACCCATCGCTGCACCTGCTCGGTCGCGACGGGCAGCACCAGCCGGCGGCCGTGCCGTTCGATCGTCAGTGCGACGACTCCTGCGCTGTCCCAGATCTTTCCGACCAGGTCGCCGAACCGGGTGACGCCCTCGCCGTCGACGGCGAGGATCACGTCGCCGGGACGTATCCCCGCGGCCGCGGCCGGTCCCGGGCCGTCGCACGCGGCGAGGCCGTACCCCGGGCCGGGCCGCTGCGACGACGGGACGCATCCGACGGACTCGACGACCACCTTCGGATGCAGATCCGGCAGCCCCCACCCGACGGCGAGCACGAGGACGAGGACCCCGGCGAGCAGGAAGTTCATGCCGATGCCGCCGGACATCACGACCAGCCGCTTCCAGGTCTTCTGCCGGTACAGAGCGCGGTCGTACTCGTCGGGGGTCAGTTCGTCGAGCGCGGTCGTGCCGGCGATCTCGCAGAATCCGCCCACCGGGATCAGTCCCAGCCCGTAGTCGGTCTCACCGCGCCGGACGGAGAAGAGCATCGGGCCACGTCCGAGGGAGAAGCGGCGCACCTTCATCCCGAGACGTCGGGCCGCCCACAGGTGACCCGCCCCGTGCAGGGCGACGGACACCGCGACCCCCAGTGCGAAGAGCACGACGCCCAGCGCGAACGTCACGGGTGATACGTCGCGTGCTCGCGGATGTACCCGCTGACGTTCCCCTCCGGGTCGCAGACCATGTCGCCCTCGAGGCACTCGGTGGTGACCGGGATGTGCCGCAACTCGCCCGCCGGCTGGGGAAGGGTGATGCCGGGGACGAGCGGCCCGGCGTACTGGGCGGGCCGGCCCTGCGCCGGATCGGCGATCAGGTGCACCCGTACCCGGTCCTGCAGGTCGGTGCCGTCGTCGTGCACGGGCGCCGCCGCATCGATCTCCATCGCAACCCTGCGCACGACGATCGCTCCCTGCGAGTAGCCGTACAGCTCGTAGCGCGTGCGCGGCCCGCATGCGGCCTCGGTCCGGCCGATCTCCGCCCAGAGATTCTGCACACCGATCTGCACCGACTGGTCCATGAACGTGTCCCAGCCGAACACCCCGGCGACCATGCCCGCCGGATACCGCACGTGCCGCACCGCGAAGTCGGGACTGTTGCGGTACTGATCGGTGTAGGAGTTGAGCGGGCTCTCGGGATCGATCGAGTCCGGCGTTTCGGGACCCTTCGTGCCGTCGACGGCGAGCACCACGGTCGGCGCACAGTACGAGGCCGGGGACGGGTCGGCATGGGCGATCGACACGGCACCGAACATCGAACCGAGGGTCAGCGCGCCGACGATCGCCACCCGGACAGCGGAAAGGATCATCGAAACCGTCCTTCAGCCCATGGGATCCAACCCAACGATTCCCGACCGCGTTCATAAGTAAGCACAGTGATCGTAAAGTCCGCAAATCGAACACGCGGGGGCGGTGCACCTCGGTGGGCTCAGCGGACGACATCGGCCAGATCCACGAAACCGTAACCCCGCGTCCGCAGACCGTCGATGATCGCCGGCAGCGCATCGGCGTCCAGGGTCGTGCCGTCGTCGGGGTTCGCGCCCACGTGCAGCAGAACGATCTGCCCGGGCGCGGCCGCGGCGAGGACCCGCTCGGTCACCGCCGCGGCGTCGAGACCACCGCTCGTGCCCTTCCAGCCGAGCGAATCCACGGTCCAGCGCACGGGCACGTAGCCGGCACCGTTGACGACGCGGATGTCGGCGTCGGTGCGGGCACCGAAGGGAAACCGGAACAACGGTACGGCCGGGCGACCCGTCAGTGCCGTGATCGCGCTCTCGGCCGCTGCGAGGTCGGCCCTGATCTGCTCGTCGATCAGATCCGGATAGGAGGGGTGGGTGTTGCTGTGGTTTCCCACCGAGTGCCCGGCGGCGGCGAGGGCACGGACCCGGTCCGGATACGTCCGCGCGAAATCACCGGTGACGAAGAACGTCGCCGGCACGTCGTAGCGGGCGAGCGTGGCGAGGATACGGGAGACGGCCGTATCGGAGGCTCCACCGTCGAAGGTCAACGCCACCACCTTCTCCTCGGTGGGGATCCGTTCGAGATCGATGCCGCGCAGGGCAGCAGGTACACCCGCCGGAGGCACCGGCACCGGACCGGACGACGGGGCGGGGAGGGTCGCGGAGGGCGCCGGCGCCGGCACCGGGGACGAGGGTCGGGGCAGCGTGGTGGCCGGCTCCGACGTCGGACTGCTCGTCGCGGTGGTTTCGGGCGGCTCGTCGGGCGGGCCGGAACCACAGGCCGTCACGACCAGGATCGACGCCGCGACGACGAGCGATCCGCGCCGGAACCGGATGTTCATGTGGACAGTGTGCCGCTCCAACCCGGCTGCGCCGCTGCGTTTGCCGGGTCGATCCCCCGGGTGCGGTGGAACACCACGCTCACGGCAAGGAGGACCTCCGCGGCCGCGACCGCCAGCGCGGCCGCCATGAGAGGGGGGATCGAGGCACCCGCCGCTGCACCGGCGACCGGAGCCACAGCGTGCCCGTGGTGGCCGCCCGCGGCCCGGCCCGGGCTCATGGTGGTCAGGTGCACCATGATCATCGCGACGTTCATGACGGTGACCAGGATCCAGTCCCGCTGGTCTCCGCGCATCCACAGGTGACGGGCGCAGTAGAGGCACCCGGCGACCATGACGAGGGTCAGGGCCGCCGAACCGGGCGACGGTGCGTGCTCCCCGAGCGAGCCGGCATGCAGGACGGCCGCCGACACGGCGAGGGCGGCGGCCGCCCGGCCGCACCACGTGGTGGTGGTGCGGCGGGCGGCTTCCGGAACCGTGGTGGACATGTCCGTCAGTCCGTGCAGCAGTGCTTCGACGTGCCGGCCGGGACGTCGAGGGCCGGGTTCCGGTCGAAGAAACCGACCGGCTTCAGCGTGAACCCGGCGTAGTCGACGGGCATCACGGGCCAGTCCTCCGGGCGCGGGAAGTGGGTGAGCCCGAAGGTGTGCCACAGCACCAGGTCCTCGCCCTCGATGTTCCGGTCGCCGGCGACGAACGTCGGCAGACCCGCCTGTCCCGGATGCTGGTTGACGAAGTCGCCGGCCGGATACCGCTGCGCCGGGTCGTACTGCGTGACCCACAGGTGCTTGGTGGCGAACGCGGCGCGGGCGGCGATGGAACTCGACGGGTCGGCCAGCAGCACGGGCTGGCCCTCCGGGTGCAGTGCGTACCCGACGTTCCGCCCGAGCCGGTTCTGCTTGGTCGGGTTGGTGATGTGCCAGACCCGGGCCTTGGTGTTGTCGGCCAGCCTCTGCCCGTCGGCCTCCGTGGTGAGGGTGGTCTTGCGGCAGCGGAACGCGTTACCCCACGGGTTGTCCGGCCCCATCGGTTCGGGCACGGCGTCGACCTCCTCGACCGTGTTGACGTTGCCGTCGACCGCCATGTCCAGGCGGGCGGAGAAGAGGTGCTGGTGGAACGGCGCACCGAGCCCGGGAGCCATCTCGGTGGCGAATCCGTCCTCGCCGCGGTAGGCGGAGGTGAAGACGATGCCGGTGGCCTTGGCTTCGAGTTCGATGGTGCCGTCCAGGTAGAGGTACCAGTAGAAGCCGTAGTCGTAGTTGCCGATGGTGAGGAAGAAGGAGATCACGAGCCGGCGCGACCGGCGGGTCTCGGTCATGCCGTTGAACATGTCCGTGTGCTTCCAGAGGACGCCGTAATCCTCCTCGTGGAGGCAGATCGCGTTCTTCATCACCCGCGGGTCGCCCTTCTCGTCGGCGATGGTGACGTCGAAGTACCGGATCTCGCCGAGGCAGTCGCACCCGAGTTCCAGCGAGTTGGTGTAGCGGCCGAACAGGTATTCGCCCTGGTCGAAGTAGTTCTGCCAGTACCGCACCGGCGACGGGTCGGCGTAGGGCACGACCATCTCGGCAATGGATGCGCGGTAGATCACCGGCCGCTGCACGCCGTCGTCGGAGAACGACAGCTGGTGCAGGGTCAGGCCCTCGCGTACGTCGAACCCGAACCGGAACGTCCAGTCCGCCCAGGTGATCCGGTTACCGTCGACCGAGAAGCTCGGCCCCTCGGGCTGGGTGATCTCGATCGGCTTGAGGTCGGTGCGGGCCGGTTTCGCGTGCGGAGCGGCGTCCCATTCGCCGCGTTCGGCCGGCACGGGCAGCTGCATTTCGTCGACGACCTTCACCACCCGCTGCTCGGTGAGGTCGACGTAGGCGACGACCCCGTCGATCGGATGTGCCCAGGGCAGGTCGGCCCCGTCCTCCTGGTGGAACGCGAGCACGCGGACGATCCGGTGCCCCACCTCGTCCTCGTGCCCGAACACCCCGGCCGACAACGGAACCGCGCGCACCTTCTCCGGATCGATGCCGCGCGCAGCCATCGCCGCAATCCAGTCGAAGCTGGAAACGAGAAACGCTTCGATGTCCTCGAACTCCTCGTCGAGGATCGGGACATGCCCCTCGCTGGCGGAGTCGACGGCGACGGTGCTGAGGATCCTGCGTTCGGCGACGGACACGACGTGATCGGAGCCCACCCCGGTCGCGCGGTCGAGGAGAAGGACACGGGCACGGCGCTCGATGTGCTCCCCCGGCCTGAACGCCAGGACCGCCGACTTGTGCGGTTCCTCGAGCCCGACGTAGACGAACCGGACGTGCTCGGTCACCAGCCCCTCCGCCGATACCGTTTCCTTGACGGCGGTGATCTCCTCGGCGGTCAGAGGGGTGAGCGGGTGGTCCGGTGCGGGCGTCGATGCCGCTTCGGTGAATTTCGTGGTGGCAGTGCTCATCGTGCGATCTCCTTGTCGCTCTCGGTTTCGGTCGTGGCGGCGGTCGCGATGCCGCCGGAATGGTGGTGATGTCGTGCAGCGTCGGGGCGGAGAACAGCCACGGCCGCTCCGCCCGCGAACGTCCCGGCGAGAAGAACGCCGATGACGGCGGCGAGGGTGCCGGATCCGCCCACGAGCAGCGGCAGGTTCGCGATCGTCATCGCGAGCAGAGCGCTCAGCCCCGCGAGGCCCAGCACCGGCGCGATCAGCGTGGGCCACGGCCTGGCGTCGACCCGGGATCGCCGGAAGAAGACGAGGACGGCGATCGACGTCAGCGCCATCAGCGCGAGCACGCCGACGGACGCGACACCGGCGAACCAGGCGAAGACCTCGGTGACGGGATCGAGCCCGCCGACGGCCGAGGCCACGACGAGAACCAGGGCCGAGACCGTCTGCACGATCGAGGCCACGTAGGGCGACGCATGGCGTACGTGCGAGCGGCCGCATCGCGCCGGCAGTGCCGCGCTGTTGCCGAGCGAGAAGATGTAGCGCGAGAGCACGTTGTGGAAGGACAACAGCGCCGCGAAGAGACTGGTGACGAGGAGCACCTGCACGACGTCTCCCGCCGCCGCTCCCACGTAACGGGTGGCGGTCTCGATGATCATGCCCTCGGGGTTCTCGGTGGCCAGGACGACGGCACCCTCGTCACCCCACGCGCTGACCAGCGCCCAGCTCGACAGCGCATAGAAGCCGCCGATGACCACCAGGGCGAGATAGGTGGCCCGCGGGATGGTCCGGGCCGGATCGCGCACCTCGTCGCGGAAGACCGCGGTCGCCTCGAAGCCGATGTAGCCGGCGACAGCGAAGATCAGGGCGATACCCGGTGCGCCCGAGAAGAACTCGGACGGACGTAGCGCGGCGGTGGACAGCCCCTCCGCTCCGCCACGAGCGATCACCGCCGCATCGATCACCAGCACGATGCCGACCTCGCAGAGCAGCAGGACCCCGAGGACCTTTCCGGACAGGTCGATGTGGCGGTAGCCGAGAATCGCGACCGCCGCCAGAACGATCAGGGCCCAGAGATACCAGGGCAACTCGGGACCGCCGTGCGAGGTCACGAAGTCGCCGAGGGCCGCGCCGATGTATCCGTAGACGGCACCCTGGACCGCGGTGTAGGACAACAACGCCAGGAACGCGGACCCCAGTCCGACGTGCCGGCCGAGTCCGTGGGTGACGAAGGTGTAGAACGCCCCCGCCCCGGGCACGTGCTTCGCCATCGCCGTGAAGCCGACGGCGAAGAAGAGCAGAACCACCGTGCAGACGACGTACGAGGCGGGGTACGCGGCCCCGTTTCCGGCGGAGATACCGAGGGGGACCGTGCCGGCGATCACGGTCAGCGGGGCCGCGGCCGCGACCACCATGAAGACGACGGCGCCGGGGCCGAGGCTGCCGGACAACCGGTGGGCGGGGGGTTCGTGTGCGCGAGCGTTGAGGGTCATCGGTGCTTCGACTTTCGGGAGAGGGAGTGCGCCGCCGGTTTCGTGCCGACCGCCGGAAGAAGCGTGCGCCCGGAGATTGTCGGTGCGGTCACCGCGGCGTCACGGTTCGTCGACGGCAAACGAGAAGGTCGGGGCGCCGGGTTCTCGTTCGACCTCGCAGGGGTACGGACGGCGGTGCCCACACAGTGCCGGGCACCGCCCCGACCGGTCACAGTGCGATGTTGACCGACTTGGTCTGGGTGTACTCCGCCAGGGCCCCCTCGCCGAGTTCACGCCCCCAACCCGACTGCTTGTATCCCCCGAACGGCAGTGCGGTGTCGAACGCGTTGTGGCAGTTGATCCAGACCGTGCCCGCCTTGATCTCCGCGGCGACCTCGTGGGCCCGGGACACGTCCCGCGTCCAGACACTCGCCGCGAGGCCGTAGGGCGTGTCGTTGGCGGCGGCGCGAACTCCCTCCTCCCGGTTGAAGGGCACTGCGACGGCGACCGGGCCGAAGATCTCCTCCCGGTACACGTCGAAGTCGCTGCGCACGTCGACGAGGAGCGTCGGCTCGACATAGAAGCCGCTGTCGCCGTGCCGCTTTCCTCCGGTCAGGGCACGGGCGCCGTCTTCGAGTCCGGCGCGGAGGTAACCGGACACCTTGCCGAGCTGCTCCTCGGAGATCAGCGGACCGATATCGCTGGTGGGATCGAGTCCTGGGCCGATCTTCTGCGACCGTGCGAATTCCGCTACACCCTGGGTGAATTCGTCGAAGATACGATCCTCCACCAGCAACCGCGTCCCGGCGGTGCACGCCTGACCGTGGTTGAACAGGAATCCGCCGGCGACACCGGGGATCGCGGCCTCGAGGTCGGCGTCCGAGAAGACGACCTGAGGGCTCTTGCCACCGAGTTCGAGCGAGACCTTCTTCAGGTTCCCGGCCGCGGCGCCCACGATCTTCTTGCCGACCTCGGTCGAGCCGGTGAAGGCAACCTTGTCGACGTCGTGATGGGCCGACAGGGCCGCACCCGCGTCCCCGAAGCCCGTGACGACGTTGACGACGCCGTCGGGCACCCCGGCCTCGGCGGCGACTTCGGCGAGCAGCAGTGCTGTGAGCGGGGTCTGCTCCGCAGGCTTGAGCACCAGAGTGTTCGCGCACGCCAGCGCAGGGGCGAGCTTGAAGGCGGCCATCACCAGCGGAAAGTTCCACGGCACGATCTGGGCGCACACACCCACCGGCTCGCGGCTGGTGAACGCGTGGAAACGAGCGCCCGGAGCCCACGGAACCGACACCGGGACGGTGCGGCCCTCGATCTTGGTCGCCCAACCGGCGTAGTAGAAGAAGATCTCGGCCGCCCAGGTGACGTCGACCGCCTTCGCGACGACCACCGACTTGCCGTTGTCCAGGGACTCGAGCTGGGCGAACTGGTCCGCCCGGGCCAGGATGCCCTCGCCGATCCGCCACAGGATGCGCTGGCGCTCGGCCGGGGTCAGGCGCCGCCACGGCCCCTCCTCGAAGGCCCGGCGGGCAGCGGAGACGGCGCGGTCGACGTCCTCGGCGCCGCCGTGCGGCACCGTGGTCAGCACCTGCCCGGTGGCGGGGTCGACCGTGTCGAACCGCCGACCCGAGGCCGACTCGACCCACCGGCCGCCGATCAGCATCTGCTTCGGCGACGAGAGGAAGTCGACCACCTCCGGGAGCAGGCCGGTGGCCGATTGCGCAACTGCAGTCATGATGTCTCCGACTCGTGAGAGAAAGTGAAAAAGACTCGGGTACAGTCGTTTCGGCGTCGAATCGCCGGTCTCCGTCGCTGTGACCCGAACCCACGATAACCACACGATGTGGCCGGAGTCACCCCCGATTCCGGATGGAAATCGCGCGGTGTCCGATTCTCATTCGACTGCGGCCCAGACCCTTTCCCGATTCTCGTTCGACTTCTCGACCGCACCCCAGGTGACGGCCGCACGAGCACCGGCGGTCCCTCTCGATCGCGCGCCGAACGGCCCGTCGTTCTCATTCGAGTGACCGAAAATTGATGTGCGATCGGTGCAGCGCACTGCGTGCCTGCGCTACCGTGCACCCCACGGGATCGTCCGGCGGCAGACGCTCGACGTCCCCTGGCGAGTGTGGAAGCAGGTGCAAGGTGTCCGGTACACCACAGATCAGAGGTACTTCGCCGGTGGCCGGCCTCGAGCGCGGCCGCCTCACGTTCTTCGAGGTGCTCGCACAGTCCGTCTCGGCCGTCGCCCCTTCGGCGGTGATGGTCACCCTGCCGGCTCTCGTCATCCCCGAAGCCGGGCGCGCGGCCATCCCGGTGTTCGTCGCGGCGGCCGTCCTGATGGCTGCCGTCGGATACTGCATCGGGCAGTTCGCCACCCGCATGGTCGCGGTCAGCGGCTTGTACAGCTACACGGTGAAGGGACTCGGCCCCCGCCTCGGGTTCGCGGGAGGATGGTCGCTGCTGATCGGCTACGCGGCCGCCGCCATGGCCAGCACGGTGGGGGCCGCGAGCTATCTGGCATCGCTGCTCGAACGGATCGGGTTGCCGGCCGGACCGTCGACGAGCGCGGTGCTCGTAGGGGTCGTCGGCGCCGTCGCCCTGCTGCTGATGGTCCGCGGCGTCCAGCTCTCCGCCCGCATCATGCTGGGCGTCGAGGCGTTCGCCATCGTCGCCGCCTCGGTCGTCCTGGTGATCGCGTTCGCCGTGTCCGTCCGGGACGGCGACCCGCCCTCGGCGCCGACCGGAACGGGTTCGGAATCCGCGATCGGCTTCGCGCTCCTGCTGGCGATCACCTCGTTCGTCGGCTTCGAGAGCGCCGGAACGGTGGCACGCGAGGCCCACAGCCCGCTGATCAGCGTGCCGCGCGCGATCAGGTGGACGCCGATCGTGCTCGCGGCGCTCTACGTGTTCGCCGCGGCGATGCAGTTGCCGGAGTCCGCGAGGGAAGGAGTCGGCTCGCTCCGGATCGTGCTCACCCTCCCGGACACCGCCGGGAGCGGGTCGGCGGTGCTGGCGGTCCTGATGGAACTCGGCATCACCGCGTCGTGGTTCGCGTGCGTCATGGGCTCCACCACCGCGCTGTCGCGCACCCTGTTCGCGATGGGCCGTGAGGGCGTCGCCCCGGCGATCGTCGGCCGGGCCCACGCCCGGTTCCACACGCCGCACGTCGCGCTGGCCGTCGCGATGCCTGTCGTCGTTGTCGTGCCCGTCGTCTTTCTGGCGGCGACCGGCTCGAACCGCGACGTCCTGATCGGACTGCTGGCCCTCTCGGCACACGGGTACGTCCTCGCCTACATCCTCCTCTGCGTCGCGACGCCCGCCTTCCTGCACCGGATCGGTGAGCTGACCCGTCTGCCGCTGGTCATCGGCGCGCTCACCGCCACGTGCCTGGTGGCGCTGATCGTCTGGGCGGCTGCGTCGGGGGTCTACGTGGCGGGCGCGATGACCGCCGTGTACGTGGTCCTGATGCTCCTCGGGGTCGCGCTGCTCGCGGTCCGGCTGCGGCGCGCCCCGGACGTCGCGGACCGCATCGGCGTCTACGACGAGACCGTCGCCGGCGATCTGCTCGGCCGGCACCGCCCTTGGCAGGTGCGGCGGTGAGCCCCGCGGACGGCACCCTGTCGGGGCGGCAGCCGAAGGCGGTGATCAGCGCCCTGCGCGCCCTCGAGGAAGTCGCCCGAGCCGGGGCCGGGGTCACCGCCAAGGACATCGCCGCACACCTCGCACTGCCGCCGGCGACCACCTATCGGCTCCTGAACCTGCTCGCCGGAGAAGGCTACGTCGTCCGGCTGCCCGATCTGTCCGGCTTCGCACTCGGGCGCAAGATCGGCGTACTGGTCGACGCGGCCGTCGTCCCCACCGTCTGCACAGCCGCACGTGACCTTCTCACCGAGCTTCGGCTCACCGTCCGCTTCGGCGTCCACCTGTTCTACTACACCGACACGGCGCTCCGCCTCGCCGACGCCGACCCCGAATATCCACCCCGCGCCGACGAGGCCCTCCTCAATCGGCATCTCCAGGCGAGCGCCGTCGGCAAGCTGCTGCTCGCCGAGAAGAACGACCTCGACACCGTCCTCCCCCGGTGGGAACCACATGCACTCACCGGCCGCACGATCGTCGTGCGCAGCGACCTGCTGCGTCACCTCGAGGAAATCCGCGACCGGGGTTTCGCCACCCAGCTCGGAGAACTGCGCGACGACTCCGCGTGCCTCGCCGTTCCCGTCCGCTCCGCCACCGGCACCCTCGTCGCGGGCCTGGCCCTGTCCGGCAGCATCGACCACCAGCACCTGCTGCTGCGCCACCTCGACTCACTCCGAGAGCACGCGCAGCAACTCGTGCCCCTGCTCACCTGAACGGGACGTCCACGTCGGGTCCCGCCGCCGGCCCGGACCGGGTTGCTACGTGGACTGCGCCCACGAATCCCGATTCGACACCAGACCGAGCCGGACCGCGCGCACCACCGCACACACCCGGTTGGGGGCATTCAATTTGCGCAGCAGATGCTCCACATGAGTGTTGACCGTGCTGCGCGACAGCTGCATTCTCTGCGCGATCTCGCGGTTGGACAGGCCGGCGCTCACCAGCTCGAGAACTTCCAGTTCTCGTGGGGTGAGGGCGATCTCTTTCTGCCGCCTGAGCGAGTCCACCGACCAGGCGGCGTACTCCCGAGCATCGCTCAGCGCCGTCTTGACCCCGTGGGGGACCGAATCGCGCGCCACACTGACGTGCAGTGCCCCCACCGCGACTCCGGTGGGGGACGTCAGCACGACGGAGGTGCCTTCGGAGAATCCGGCAGGGCCGAACACTTCGCGCACCGAGTAGGTCTGACGATACGACGGGATGTCCCGCCAGGTCAGTATCGCGGAGGGCTCGGCCCGAACCGCCTGCATGCCCGGATCCTCGTCGACGAAATCGGTGACGAGGTAGTCCAGGGTTCGGGCGTCGTATCCACGGCTGGCCACCACCGCGTGCCGACCGTCCGCCACGCGTGTCACGGCAGCCGCCGCGCATTCGAGCTGATCGGTCATGTACCGGGTGAGCCCGGCCATGCGATCGACGGCGTTCTCTCCCAGCAACACCGAGATCAGTCCACTGAACACGGGTACGACCATTGCTCGACGATAGTCGAATCCCGTGCCCAGTGGAGTCGAATCCTGTTACCGGACAGATACGTTCCGGTTCCCGCGCCCGTTTCCCCGCCCGGTCACAGTTCCGGGATGCGGTCCGCCCAGGGGCGAGCGCGTTCGAAGTTCGCCGCTGCGCGCAGTACCGCGGCGTCGGCATGGAGCCGTCCCGCGATCTGCAGTCCGACCGGACGCCCGTCCGAGGTGAATCCGGCAGGGACGGTGACGGCCGGCGTCGTCAGCATGTTGTACGGATAGGTCATCAGCCAGCCGAGCAACTGGGAGCGCAGAGACGCCCCCGCCAGCCGGCCGGGAGCGAACTGTCCCAGCGGATGGGCCGCTTCACACAGCGTGGGCGAGACCAGCAGGTCATAGCCCTGCATGAACGACGAGAACGTATCCCACATCCGGCCACGGAACAGGTCCGCCCGCCCGACATCGACACCCGTGAGACGCTCTCCCTCACGCATCAATTCGACGAGATTGTCGTCGACCTGGCCCTGCCACTCGTCCCAGTCGATCATGTCGTGTTCGGCCGCGAAACCGGGAACCCAGATTCCGTGCCACATAGCTTCTTCCGGATCTCCCCAGCCGGGCGTCGCTTCCTCGACCCGGGCACCGAGGTCTTCGAACACCCGAACGGCCTGCGCGCAGATCGCCGCCACCTCCGGATCGACCTCTGCGAAGCCCAGATCCGGTGACCACGCGATACGCCACCCGGCGATGTCCTTCTTCGTCTCGGCGACGTAGTCGGTGGCCGAGGCCGGCAGACTGAGCGGATCGGATTCGTCGGGTCCGGCGACAATACCGAGCATGAGGGCATTGTCTTCGACCGTGCGGGTGATCGGACCGTGGTAGGCCCAATGGTAGAAGCGACCGCCCAGGATGGTCTGCGGCACCCGCCCGGTCGAGGGCTTGAGTCCGACCACACCACAGAGCGACGCAGGAATGCGCACCGACCCTGCTCCGTCGCTGCCTTCGGCCAGCGGGCCGAGACCGGCCGCGACGGCGGCGGCAGCTCCGCCGCTGGAACCTCCCGCGCTGTATCCGCGCTTCCACGGATTGTGGGTGGGACCGAACAGGTGGTTGTCCGTGCCGCCGTAGTACCCGCTCTCCGGTGTGTTGGTCTTGCCCAGGTAGAGACCGCCTGCGGCTTTCAGCCGCCGGACGATCACCGCGTCGTGGTCGGCGATGTTGTCCTTCATCGGCACCATGCCGAACGTCAGGGGCCGGCCCGCCACGGCCGTCAGATCCTTGATCGTGAAGGGCACTCCGTGCAGAGGTCCGACGGACTCGCCGTCGACCAGTTTCGCATCCAGCGCGCGTGCGTCCGACAGGACCTGTTCGCGATCGAAGTCGACGATCGCGTTGATCGCCGGGTTGACGTTGTCCACGCGCCCCACGAAGTGCGCCGCGACTTCGCTCGCGCTGATCCGTCCTCGGCGAACGTCGGTCGCGAGTTCGGCTGCGCTGAGCCAGGAAAGGATATCGGTCATGGTTGTCTCCGTGAATCGCAGGGTTCCGGTCGAGCTGGCTCGACCATAGGAACCCGGCGATCTCGCCGACAATCGGTCAACTTACCGATCTTTCGTGATCACTCGCTGATCTTCTTCGCTCCCAGGATGTCCTGCAGCAACTCGATCGCCACTTCCTCCGGTTCGCGCCGCGTCGACGGGTCGCCCGGGGTGGCGGCCTCGGCGAACATCTCCTCCTCGTCCTCGGCGGTGACGTCGGCCGGGCTGATCCGCGGTGACTCGTAGTCCGGCTCGGGACCGGGGTCGTCAGGGTAGTCCGGCGCCTCGGGCGGCGGGATGTCGTCGACCTCGGGACGCGACGGAACCGGCGGCGCGCCGGGGGACGTCACGTTCGGTTGCGGGGCGGGCTGCGCCTGCCGGGCCTGGCTGGGCCGGGAGAACCGAGGCTGACCGGAAGGACGCGACCCCGCTTGCGCTGTGGCGGGTTTCGCAGCGGTGGGGGGTGTCGCCACGCCCTGCACGCAGGTCACCTCGAAGTCCACCCCGAACACCGCCCGCAGAGCGTCGGCGATCACGGCGGCGTTGCGCGGTTCGACGAGCCTCTTGACCAGGGGGGCCGAATCGTGACCGAGCACGATGCGGCCCGCTTCGACGCTGCGGACCGTGGCGCCGGACAGCATGACCTCGACGGTGCGGCTGCGCTCGCGGACCTTGGTACGGACCTCGGACCACACCGCGCGAACGGCGGCGGCGTCGGGCCCGGCGGCGGGCGCCGGCGCCGGTTCCGGTGCGGGCGCCGGCTCCTGCTCCTGCTCGGGTTCCGGCGTAGGTGGCGGTGCAGGCTCCGGTTCCTGCACGACGGGACGCGGTGCAGGCTCCGGTTCGCGCACCGGTGGGGCGGGCGTCGGCGGCGGCACGGTCGTCGGCGCCGCGGCGGCCGGTCGCGGCGCCGCCTGTGGAACAGGGGCCGGCTCGGCCGCAGGCTCGGGAACGGGCGCGACCGTGGCCGGTGCGGCTCGTCGCTGCGAGGGTCGCTGGAAACGGGCGGCCGGCTCGTCGGGAACGATCGGCGGCGTGGGCGCGGCCGGCGCCGGAGCGACGGTCCGCGGGGCGGCGCCCTGCGGTGCCGCGATGCCGCTTTCGAGGCGCTCGAGACGTTGCAGCACAGCCGATTCCGAACCCGACGCGGCGGGCAGGAGCATCCGTGCGCACATCACCTCGAGGAGCAGGCGCGGGGCCGTGGCACCGCGCATCTCTCCCAGACCGGAGTGCACGATCTCCGCGTACCGGGTCAGGGTGGCGGGACCGATCCGGTCGGCTTCCTCCCGCATCCGTTCCAGCACGTCGCCTGGGGCGTCGACGAGACCGCGATCGGCGGCGCCGGGCACCGATCGCATCAGGATGAGATCACGGAGCCGCTCGAGCAGGTCGACTGCGAACCGTCGCGGGTCGTGGCCGGCATCCATCACCTTCTCGACGGTCCCGAACAGACCGGCACCGTCGCCGGCGGCGAGGGCGTCCACGGCCTCGTCGATGAGGGCGACGTCGGTGACGCCGAGCAGCGAGAGTGCACGGCTGTAGGTCACGCCCTCCTCGCCGGCGCCGGCGAGGAGCTGGTCCATCACCGACAGCGAGTCGCGCGGCGAGCCGCCGCCCGCCCGGATCACCAGCGGGTAGACGGCGTCCTCGACCGGCACGTTCTCCTGCGTGCAGATCTTCTCGAGCAGCCCGCGCATGACGGGGGGCGGCAGCAACCGGAACGGGTAGTGGTGGGTGCGCGAGCGGATCGTCGGCAGCACCTTCTCCGGTTCGGTGGTGGCGAACACGAAGATCAGGTGCTCCGGCGGCTCCTCGACGATCTTGAGCAGGGCGTTGAAACCCTGCGTGGTGACCATGTGGGCCTCGTCGACGATGAAGATGCGGTACCGCGACTCGGCCGGCGCGTAGAAGGCGCGGTCGCGTAGTTCGCGGGTGTCGTCGACGCCGCCGTGGCTGGCGGCGTCGAGCTCGATGACGTCGAGGTTGCCGCCACCGCCGGGACCGAGCGCCACACAGGACCGGCACGTCCCGCACGGCGCCGACGTGGGGCCCTCCGCGCAGTTCAGCGAGCGGGCCAGGATCCGGGCCGAGGAGGTCTTGCCGCAGCCGCGCGGGCCCGAGAACAGATACGCGTGATTGATACGGCCTGCGTCGAGGGCGATGCTCAGGGGCTCGGTGACGTGCTCCTGACCCACCACCTCGGCAAAGGTCGCCGGTCGGTACTTACGGTAGAGGGCCACGCGCCGAGACTACCGGCGCCGACCGACAGCCCGGCCGCGTGGTTGCGGCGGAGCGATGCGGGTATCCGGGGCCATGACCGAAACACGACCGTTGGCCCTGGTGACCGGAGCGTCGAGCGGAATCGGCCTGGAACTCGCACGACTGTTCGGCCGGGACGGATACGACCTCATCCTGGTGGCCCACTCCGATGCCCTCGACGCCGCCACCCGCGCTCTCGCCGCCACCGGCGCCGCCGTGATTCCGGTGCGCGCCGACCTCCGGACGGCGACGGGCGTGGAGGAGGTGTGCGCCGCCCTGACGGCGACCGGCCGGCCGCTGGCCGCCGCGGCGCTCAACGCCGGTACCGGACAGGGTGGCCTGTTCGTGGACACCGGCCTCGACGACCAGCTCGAGGTGGTGGACGTCAACGTGCGCTCGACCGTGCATCTCGCCAAGTACGTCCTCGACGGCATGGCCGGGCGCGGCACCGGCCGCGTGCTGATCACGTCGTCGGTGGTCTCGGAGATGCCCGGGCCGTACCAGGTGGTCTACAACGCCTCCAAGTCGTTCCTGCAGTCGTTCTCCGAAGGCCTGCACGAGGAGCTGCGCGGGACCGGGGTCACCGTCACCGCGCTGATGCCCGGCGCGACCGACACCCCGTTCTTCCGCAAGGCCGAGATGGCGGACGCGCCGATCGCCCGCGGCCCCAAGGACGACCCGGCGAAGGTCGCCCGCAAGGGCTACGAAGCGATGCTGAAGGGCAAGCGGAAGGTGGTGGCCAGCTCGCCCATGTCCAAGGCCATGGCGGTGACGGCGGCGGTGACGCCGGATTCGGTGAAGGCCTTCCTCCACCGCTTCATGGCCGCGCCGGCGTCCGCGCCTCGCTAGCCGTGGCAGGTGTCTCAGAGGTTGGGCAGCGCCCAGCTGAGGAACACCACGCCCACGAGGATGCCGAAGATGCCGGTGAGCATGCCGACGAGGGCATCGAGGGACTTCGCCTCGTCGGTGAACACGGCGGGTCGGCGGGTGGCGGCGATGCCGGTCCCGACGGCGGCCGCACCGAGCAGAATGCCGAAGCCGAACGTCCAGAAGGTCACAATCGACAGGGCGCCGAGCATCAGCGCCAGATCGGCCCCCTTGTCCTCGACTGCCTCACGCAGCGACGACAGCGCGGGGAGGTCGAGGCGGGAACGGCGCGGCCCGGAGGGGATGGGAGTGTGCAGGACGGACATGGTCTTTCGGATCCTCGTCGGCGATGGCGGAACGGTGCGCAGCATCCGGTGACGGACTCGTACGGAACCTTCTGCAGGACAAGGATTCCGGGGTGGATGAACGGTCCGGCGACCGCCGCTCGATGCGGCCGGGAACAGATACGGCACACGGCATCTACTCCTGAATCGACCTCACTCGTCGGCCCGGCTGCTACGCGGGACAGATTAGCACTCACCGAACCCGAGTGCTAACGCAGCGGTGGCGCGCGGTTCGCATGCGCAGCCGATCCGGCTCCGCGACAGTACAGTTCCTCCATGGGATCGGGGAGCACGGTAAAGACGTGGGCGGTGGGCCTCTCGATCGTCGCCGCGACGATAGGCACGGCCGGCACCGCTGCCGCCGATCCGGATCCGGGCGCGCGGGTCACCACCGACGGCACGGCGCTGCGGCTCGACGGGCAGCCCTGGTGGCCGACCGGCTTCAACGCCTACCAGCTGGGCACGAACTGGGCGGTGAATCGGGGCTGCGGCGCCATGGTCGATCTGGATGCGTACTTCGGCGCGCTGCCACCGGATTCGCTCACACGCTTCAACGCCTTCCAGGCCCTGGCCGTCGACCGGTTCACCGGCGAACTCGACTTCGGCCCGCTCGACGCCGTGTTCGCCGCGGCGGAGGCTCACGGTCAACTCGTCATCCCGGTCCTCGCCGCCCAGGACGGCGCGTGCGAGGACGAGGCGTTCAAGGACCGGCAGTGGTATGTCGACGGGTGGACGGAGCCGGTCGATCACGAGCGTGCCGTGCTGAGCTTCCGGGACTGGGTGACGACGGCGGTGACGCGGTGGAAGGACTCCCCGGCGCTGGCTGCATGGGAACTCGTCGGCGAACCCGAGACCAGCATGTGCACCGACGCGGCGTGCTCGTGGTGGCTGCGGCAGTGCCCGCCGGACGCGGCCGCCGTCCTGCGCGGGTTCTTCGACACGGCGGGGGCGCAGGTCCGCGCGATCGATCCCCGCACCCTGATCACCGCGGGGCTCACCGGCGGCGGGCAGTGCGGCACGCAGGGCGACGAGTACGCGCTGGTCGGGTCGTCGCCGTGGGTGGACGTCGTCCAGTACCACGACTACGGCGCCGACGGGGTCCCCTTGCCCGGCGACCAGTGGAACGGCCTGGCGCGCCGCATCGCCCAGGCCCAGCAGATCGACAAACCGCTGCTGGTGGCCGAGATCGGCGAGCCGGCGGGCTGGTGCGGCGCCACAGCCGACCGCGCCGAGCACATCGCGACGAAGATCGAGGGACAGCAGGCAGCCGGCACCGCCGGGGCGCTCATCTGGGCATTCGTGCCCGATCCCCGGCCGGACTCCTGCACCTACGACGTCGGCCCCGACGACGAATTGTGGGACGTGATCGAGGAATTCGGAACCACGGGCGCATCCGACGGGCCCATCCCGAACACCGGATAGCCGGGGCCCGCGCGCGGCGAGACCACCCGTCCGGTCGGCCGGCCGGCCTGGATCGCCCACCGGTTCAGGCGCAGTGGTTTGGCATCTCCCCGGTCCGGGTACAGGAGGGCGATCACGGCCCGGCGTCGCCCTCACCGGCACCCGCCGGAAGGTGACACGGAGAAGAAATCGCACCGCGCGGCTGGTGCCGTCGCCGGGCGGCGACCAGGACTGAGGAGGGTCATGACACTCGACTACGACACCCGCAAAGAGCTCGACACGGACGAGCTGACCACCCCGACGCTTCCGGCGGTGAGCGAGACCGTGGAGCCGGACGACGGCGACATCGCCGAGTTCTTCGAACTCCCCGGCGCCGACCTGTCCGGCGAGGAGCTCACCGCCCCGGTCGTCCCCCGGCGGAACGACGAGTTCGTCTGCGACAGCTGCTTCCTCGTCCACCACCACAGCAGGCTCGCGCCGTCCGACGACGGCACGACGCGCTGCCGGGACTGCAGCTGACAGGCCTCGACGGAAGGCGCGGAACGAGAACAACTTTCCGCCGAGGTGTAATCCTTCGCGGGACGGGGTACCAGTAGTTGCGACCACGCCGGCGACGGCGGGTGAAGACCGGAGGGGATCGACGAGATTCCCGAACGAAGGGAAGTGGAGCGTGCTCGGACTCGGAATCATCGGATGGATCATCATCGGCGGCCTCGCCGGCTGGATCGGTAGCAAGATCATGAAGACCGACGAACAACAGGGCATCCTGCTGAACATCGTCGTGGGCGTCATCGGCGGCCTGCTCGGCGGCTTCCTGCTCAGGCTCTTCGGCGTCGATGTGGCGGGCGGCGGCCTGATCTTCAGCTTCCTCACCTGCCTCCTCGGTGCGGTGATCCTGCTGTTCCTGGTCAAGGCCGTCACCGGCCGCCGCACGGTTCACCACCGGTAATCTCGCGGCCCCAGTCACACGCGCAGCGGCCTCCCGTCGCCCCGCTCCGGGGCACGGGAGGCCGCTGCGCTGCGCGGGCCGGATCCGCGCCGGGCGTGTCGGCCGTCATCCGCTGCGAAAACGGGACCTTTCCGGCATGCTGGCCGGGTGGATGGCGCGTGCGGTGAGCGTGGCGGTCATCCGGGGGAACGCCGCCGAGCGACGAGAGGGACACCGATGGACGACACCGCAGCAACGAGGGCACGCTCCGCCACCGCGGGCCGCACCACGCAGCAGACCCCCGAGCTGTCCTCGGAGGACCTCGCCGCCGTCGTGGAAGCGCTGACCGGCCGTCCGGCAGACATCCCGGAGTCGGAACCGGCCCCGAAGCGACGCCGGTCGACCCGTAAGAAGACCTGAGCCCCGGCCGCCGACCTCGTCGGTCCCGTAGCGGGCGAACCTCGCGAACACCGCTCCGCGGCACCGCCCGTGCGCGGCTACCGGGACACCCTCGCGGTCACTTGTCCGAAATGACCGTTTCCGTAACTCGCTCGCAACACCCGCGCCGCGTGGCAGAAACCGGCCCGGCACATCGTGGATACCCGGCGCACCGAGAACCGTGCGCGTGAGGAGAATCTGCCGTGTCACCCACGATCGACGCCGGGGCCACCGCGTGGCTGCTGGCGAGCACCGCCCTCGTCCTGCTGATGACCCCGGGTCTCGCCCTGTTCTACGGCGGGATGGTCCGCTCCACCGGCGTCCTCAACATGATCATGATGAGCTTCGTGTCGATCCCGCTCGTCACGGTCACGTGGCTCGTCGCGGGCTACACGCTCAGCTTCGACGACGATCTCGGCGGCGGAGTGCTCGGTGGATTCGCACACCTGGGGATGAGCGGTATCGGGCCCGACACCGTCCACGGCCAGGTGCCGGAACTCCTGTTCGCCACCTTCCAATTGACCTTCGCGATCATCACCGCCGCCCTCGTCAGCGGGGCGATCGCCGACCGGGCCAAGTTCTCCGCCTGGATGCTGTTCGTGCCGCTCTGGGCACTGCTCGTGTACGTCCCTGTCGCCCACTGGGTCTGGGGACCCGACGGCTGGATCGCGCGGCTCGGCGTGCTCGACTACGCGGGTGGGCTCGTCGTCGAAACCGTCTCCGGAGCGTCCGGTCTGGCCCTGGCACTGGTGCTCGGACCGCGACTGGGATTCCGTTCCGAGTCCATGCGGCCGCACAACCTTCCGATCGTCCTGCTCGGTGTGGGCCTGCTGTGGTTCGGCTGGTTCGGATTCAACGCCGGCTCCGCCCTGGCCGCCGACGGCAAGGCCGCCGCGGTCTTCCTCAACACGCTCGTCGCCGGGTGCACCGGCATGCTCGGGTGGCTGTTCGTCGAACAGCGCCGCGACGGGCACCCCACCACGTTCGGCGCCGCCTCGGGCGTCGTCGCCGGGCTGGTGGCGATCACCCCGTCGTGCGGCACCGTCGATGTTCTCGGTGCGCTCGTCGTCGGCGCGGTGGCCGGCATCGTCTGTTCGTACGCGGTGGGCTGGAAGTTCCGCCTGGGCTACGACGATTCGCTCGACGTCGTCGGCGTGCACCTGATGGGCGGCATCGTCGGCACCGTTCTCGTCGGCTTGCTTGCGACCGCGGTGATGACCGACGGCCCGGAAGGATTGCTGTACGGCGGCGGCTTCGCCCAACTCGGCAAGCAGGTCCTCGCAGTGCTGGTGGTGGGGTTCTATGCCTTCGGCGTGTCCTACGGCCTCGGCAAGCTGATCGACCGCACCTTCGGCTTCCGGGTCAGCAAGGAGGACGAGGCGTCCGGTATCGACCTGGCTCTGCACGCCGAATCCGCCTACGAACACGGCGTGCCCGGGCACGGGGCGATCGGAGGGGTCAATCCGCTGCACTCGGTCTTCCCGCCTCAGGCACGAGAAGAGGCCGTGCACGGCGACGACGAGCGCTAGCGCGGCTCACGTCTTCTTCGCGGCCGCCTTCGACGCCTTCTTGAACTCCCGGACCTCCTGCAGGGTCTGTGCATCGACGACGTCCGCAATGGACCGCCGCGCCCCGTCCTCGCCGTACTCCCCCGCAGCCTGCCGCCAGCCCGCCGGCCGCACCCCGATCTGCTTGCCCAGCAAGGCGAGGAAGATCCGGGCCTTCTGGTCGCCGTAGCCGGGCAGGGCCTTCAGGCGCTTCAGCACCTCCTTGCCGTCGGGGCCGCCGCTCGTCCACAGGGCCGCCGCGTCGCCGTCGTAGCGGTCCGTGATGTCGGCGCACAGCGCCTGGATCCGCTTGGCCATCGATCCAGGGAACCGGTGCACGGCCGGCGGCCGGGCGCAGATCGCGGCGAACTCGTCCGGATCGGCGTCGGCGATGCGGTGCACGTCCAGACCACCGAGGCGGTCGGCAAGCTTCTTGGGTCCCGCGAATGCGGTCTCCATCGGAACCTGCTGATCGAGGAGCATCCCGATGAGCAGGGCGAGCGGGTCGGCGGCGAGCAACGCATCGGCGTCGGCATCACCTACGAGGTTCAACGTCGGTGCCATGCTCACGATCCTCGCATCCACGGGAGTCCGGCAGGTGAACTGCGTCGCTGTTCGACGATCAGCCCCGGCCGCCCAGCGCGAACGCCACCAGGCCATCAGCGCCGCGAGCAACGGGCGGGGTAGGTCGTACCGGAGCCCGACCAGGGCACCGGCGAACAGGGGCACCGCAGTACCCAGTCCGTACCAGAGGGCGCTCAGCACCGGATCACTCTACGACGGCAGCGACGAGACATGTTGCATGCCAATACAGAACACTTCCGTCCGCGACGGCGGTCACCCGCGTCGGGCGCCGCAGCCGTCCCGGTGTCGACGTCCTCGACACCCGCGCGGAACGACCTTCGCACCGGCGCCCGGCAGCGTCCTGTCGCGGCGGCAGAGCGAGCGGCCGCCGCCTCACCACTGCCCGGAACCCGGCTCCACCTCGAAGCGCTCGCGGTAACGTCTTTCCGCCTCCCACAGCACCTTCGGGCTCAACCGGGCGTGCGGGCGGATGTCGATCACCAACGGCTCCTGGTCGAGGCCGCGGCCGACCATCGTGCCCTCGAGCAACCACAGGAAACGCCCGTCGGTCTCGTCGCAGGCGGCGTACCGGTGGAGCCGACGCGCAACCCAGTCCTCGACAGGACGCCGCCACCACGGTTCCGGCGCGACGGGAAGGACGGACCACCCCGGCAGGGTGAGATTGGCCGCCCGATCGCGCGTGGGACCGTCCGCAGCGTCCGCCGCCGGCCCCCGGGAAAAGCGCAGGTAGAGGAGCGGATTCCCGGCGACGAGCGCAGCGAGCTGGTCGAGGCCGGTGATCACCTGCATGTCGTCGGGATCGGGATACATCTCCTCGCGCAGCATCATCGACGCGTCTCGTCCGGCCGTCAGCTCGGGTCCGGCACCGGACGAGGCGAGGACCGCCGTCGTCGAATCGGCTCGCCGGTGGCCACGACGGCTCCCTTCGTCGACGGTTCCGGTGCGAGCTCCGCAGGACACCCGCTGACCCGCACGATACTCCCGAATCCTGGTCCGGCCGACGCAACGCGATCGCTGCAGTGGATCGCACGAGCGGGCATGCGTGCGACAAGCGCGCCGTCCGCGACGGCGTGCCGGAGTATCGTTCGGATATGCCACTCCACGGCGACGAATCGGAGTACACGCGCGTTCTCGAAGACGTCCGGGACCTCGTTGCACACGCGATCGTTGCGGGGAATTCCGCGGAGAGCGTCCGGGAGTTCTGGCGCGAACAGATCGACCGGTACGTCGAGGACGCGGCGGCCTCGGACCGAATGTGACACGGGTTCGACCGTAGTGGTGTGATATTCGGCCGCGCGGCCGGCGCGCAATCGGAAGGGGAGCGGATGGCTCAGGCCGGCTCGGGCGTGAGGATCGCGCTCGCGCTCGTCACGGCGGCCGTGGCAGGCGCGGTCACCGCGGCGACGCTTCCCGTGGGGCCGGTCACGACGGTCCACGCGCTTCTGGTGATGACGTCCGGCCTGCTGCTCGGTGCGGTCGGTGGCTGGGCCGGGCGCTCGGCCTGGATGGTGGTTCCGCTCTTCCTCGCCTACGGCATCGCCCTGGAGATCGTCCGGCTGGACGTGTCGGTACCGACGATCGACGACGTGCGGATCGACTCGATCTACGGCGTACTGGCGCTGGCAGTGAGCCGGGGCCTGCATGCGATCCTGCTGGTGCTGCCGATGCTGGTCGGTGCCCGCCTCGGGGTCGCGCTCACCCGACGGCGTGCCGGGACCCCACCCGGTCCCCGTCGAGGACTCGTGCTCACCTCGGTCCTGGGCGTGCTGACGCTCGTACTGGCAGCCCTGGTCGTCCGGCCGGCCTCCACACCTCCCGTGCTCGGGCCCGAGGGGCAGCCGGTGGGAGTGGCGGCTCTCGAGACCGTGTCCCTGGGCGGCGACGACCACGCGCTGATGATCCGCGCCGCGGATCCCGGCAGGCCTGTGCTGCTGTACCTGTCGGGCGGCCCCGGCCAGTCCGACATGGCGCTGGCACGCGCCCTGGCGGAGCCGTGGGTGGACGACGTCGTGTTCGCAACCTACGACCAGCGCGGCAACGGCAAGTCCTACGGCGCGCTGTTCCCGACCGACGAGACCACGCTGGAGCGGGCCGTCGCCGATACCGTCGAGGTCGCCGAGTATCTCCGGGACCGCTTCGACGAGGACCGGATCTACCTCATGGGTGAGTCGTGGGGCACGATCCTCGGTGTCCGCACCGTGCAGCAGCGCCCCGACCTGTTCGCCGCGTACCTCGGCAGCGGGCAGATGGTGAACGTCCGGGAGACGGACCGCCGGATCTACCGCGATCTGCAGGAGTACGCGACCCGGACGGGTGACACGGACCTCGCGGCGACCCTGCAGGAGATCGGAGAGCCGCCGTATGCGGACATCCCGTGGGCGAACGCGCAGGTACTCGCTGCCTACGACTACCTCTACGATCCGTACGAGCCGGCGGCGGGGTATCGCGCGCGGGGCGAGTCGAGCGGCCTGGACGGCTTCGGGATTCTCGGCACCGAGTACTCGCTGATGGACAAGGCGAACGTGCTGCGAGGGCTGATCGACACCTTCACCGTGATGTATCCGCAGATCCAGGACGTCGACTTCCGGCGGGATGCGACCCGGCTCGAGGTGCCGGTGTACATCCTCGACGGGACGGCCGAACTCGACGGGCGCCGGGAACTGGTCCTGGAATGGTTCACTCTGCTCGACGCGCCGGAGAAGAGACTGATCACGTTCGACGACGCTGCCCATGCGGTCGCATTCGAGCAGGCCGACGCCGTGGAGCAGCTGCTCCGGGACGACGTGATCCCGAGAACGTCCGGCCGGTGACGACGTGGTGGGCAGCAGGTTCTCCACCGGTTGTCCACGACTTGTCCACAGAGTTGTCCACAGGTGGGGGATACGCTCGGCCCCGGCCGTCGTGTGACGACCGGAGCCGAGGGACGGAACTACTCGCCGGCTACTTCCCCAGGGCCTTCTCGGTCGCCGCGAGCAGCACGCACGTCGCGACGCCGTCCATGGCGGTGGCGAGTTCGTTCAGCGACGGGAAGCTCGGGGCGAGCCGGATGTTCTTGTCCTCGGGGTCGTTCTTGTACGGGAAGGCCGAGCCGGCCGCGGTCAGCGCGATCCCCGCGTTCTTCGCGAGGGAGATGACCCGCTTGGCGGTGCCCTCCACCACGTCGAGACTGATGAAGTAGCCGCCCTTGGGCTCGGTCCAGGACGCCACCTTCGACGGCCCGAGCCGGTCCTCGAGGATCTTCAGCACGAGCGCGAACTTCGGCGCGAGGAGCTCGCGATGCTTCGCCATGTGGGCCCGCACCCCGTCGGCATCACCGAAGAAGCGCAGGTGACGCAGCTGGTTGACCTTGTCCGGGCCGATGGTCTTGATGCCCAGGAACTTCTCGTACCACGCCAGGTTCTCGGCCGAGCTGCCGAAGAAGCTGACGCCGGCGCCGGCAAAGGTGATCTTGGATGTCGAGGCGAGGACGAACACGCGGTTCGGGTGACCGGCCTCGGCCGCCATGCCCAGGATGTCCAGTGCGGGGGCGGCCTCCTCGACCAGGGGATGCACGGCGTACGCGTTGTCCCAGAAGATCCGGAAGTCCGGCGCGGCGGTCGGCATCGACGCCAGTTCGCGGGCGACGCGCTCGGAGTACACGGCGCCGGTCGGATTCGAGTAGGTGGGAACCGCCCACATGCCCTTGATCTGCGGGTCCGAGCCGACGAGCGCGGCGACCTTCGCCATGTCCGGTCCGTCGTCGCGCATGGGCACCGGAATCATCTCGATCCCGTACGACTCGGTGATCGCGAAGTGCCGGTCGTAGCCGGGCGCGGGGCACAGGAACCTGACGACGGGTTCCTGGGACCACGGGCGCGGCGAATCCACCGTGCCGTGCAGCAACGACGCCACGACCAGGTCGTGCATGATCTCGAGGCTGGCGTTGTTGCCGGCGATCAGGTTCTCGGTGGGGATGCCCAGGAGCTCCCCGAAGATGGCGCGCAGCTCGGGCAGTCCGCGCAGGCCGCCGTAATTGCGGCAGTCCGTGCCGGACGCGTCGCGGTAGTCGTCGGCCCCAGGCAGCGACAGCAACTCCGCGGAGAGGTCCAGCTGCTCGGGGGACGGCTTGCCGCGAGTCAGGTCCAGCGTCAGCTTCTCGGCTTCGAGTCGCGCGTAGTTGTGGGACTGGCGCTCGTGCTCTGCGACGAGTTCCTCATGGCTCATCAACCCAATCTGGGTTTGGGTAGGCATGCGGAAGGACCTTTCACCGCGCCCAACGGCACGGGCATCGGCATCGGAAGCTAGGGGACCCCGCGCACCCGGCAGAGCCCGTTGACCCTTGCTGCCTTCCGGCCCTGGGGGAGTTCACAGGATGCGCGCCGCGCGGGATCCATCGGCCAGTGTAGACACACATCGCCCGCGACCGTGAATCGACCCTGCCGCACCCCTCCGAAACCCGCGGCGACCTCCCCGTTTGGCATCTACCAGGTCGTATTCGGTATGCTTCCCCACGGAGGATTCGCCTAGTGGCCTATGGCGCTCGCCTGGAACGCGGGTTGGGTTAACGCCCTCAGGGGTTCAAATCCCCTATCCTCCGCCACGGCAACGGCCCGTGATCAGTGGAAACACCGGTCACGGGCCGTTGTCCGTTCGTCGGGCACGCAGTCGCGCGGTCCGCAGTCATCCGCTGCCGCAATTGCGGGTGCGAACGGCTGAACGAGGCGCGGCTGTCTACCCCAGCTCACTCGCAGGCGACGCCGTCCCCGTCGCCGTCCATCTTCTCGCTGTACCCGGGCTGACCGGCGTACAGCGGCGCCGCGCCGGCGGCCCGCGCCTCGGCGCAGTTGCGGAAGACCGCGGCCGGAGCCGGGACCGAGGGCGCAGGCTCCGGCGCCACCGAGGGAGCAGGTTCCGGCGCCACGGGCGCGGCGGGCACCGGCGCCGGGGTGGCGGCGCCACACTCGGTGAGGACACGGACCATCGCGTCGTACTCGGCCTGGGTCACCCACAGCCGGTAGAGGGCCTTGACCTCGATCTGCCGCGCGACGTACGTGCACCGGTAGGACCGGTTCGGCGGCAGCCAGGTCGCGGCGTCGCCGTCGCCCTTCTGCTGGTTGGCATCGCCGTCGACGGCCTGCAGGTTGCGGGGATCGTTGGCGAAGTTCGCGCGGGTCTGCTGGTCGAGCTGCTGGGCACCCTTCTGCCACGCGTCGGACAGCGCGACGACGTGGTCGATCTGCACGTCGGCGGAGGTGTCCTGGCCGCGGCGGAACTCGATGGTCGTGCCGGTGTAGGCGTCGTGGAGGGTGCCGAAGAGGACCACGCAGTCCCGGGTGGCGGTCTTGTAGGTGATGTCGACCAGGTCGCGCCGCAGGATGTCGTTGCGGGTGTCGCAGCCGTTGTGGCCGCCGTCGACGTCGACGTCGTCGCTCCACGCCGGTCCGAAGAGCTCACGGTCGTAGCCGGTCTTGGGCGCTCGGCCCTTGATCGGCAGAGTCGCGAGCGTGGTCAGCGCCGGCGTGGCGGACGCGTCCGCAGGGACGGGGGTCGGCGACGCCGCAGGAGCCGGTGTCGGGGTGGTCGTCACCGTCGGGGTCGCGGCGACGGTGGGCGCGTGGGTCCGGGTGCCGGTGTCCGTCGCCGCGGCACATCCGGCCAGCAGCAGGGCCGCCGCGGCGAGTCCGGCGCTCCATCCCCGACTGCGGTGATTCGGGGACTGGCGGGACGGTGAGGCGAACACGCTGGATACTCCTGGGGGCGGGATGCGGCACGGCGGCACCCTTCGCGGGGGAACGAAAGGGTGTCTCCCGGACGTCGCACCGGACATCCCTTTCGTTACCAGAGGTAACAGCACAAGGTGATTACGATTTGTCCGTGGTCGGATACGGCAGACAACTCACGGCCCTCGCCATCGCGCTGTCCGGCCTCGCCGGATTCGTCGACGCGCTCGGATTCATCACCCTCGGCGGTGTGTTCGTGTCGTTCATGAGCGGAAACTCCACGCGCATGAGCGTCGGCCTGGCCGACGGCGCCTGGGGCCCGGCCGCCCTCACCGCCGGCGTCATCGGGCTCTTCCTCGTCGGTGTCGTCCTCGGTGGGGTGGTGGCGCAACTGTCCGACCGCAGCCGTCGCGCCCGCAAGACGGCCGTCCTCGCCGCGGTATCCGCGCTGCTGCTGCTCGGTGCGCTCGCCCACACGGCGGGGTGGACGCCCGTCGCGGTGGTGGCGATGACCCTCGCCATGGGCGCGGAGAACTCGGTGTTCCAGCGCGACGGCGAGGTGAGCGTGGCCCTGACGTACATGACCGGGGCGCTCGTCAAGATCGGGCAGCGACTCGCGGCCGCGCTGTTCGGCGGGCCCCGCTGGAGCTGGCTGCCGTACCTGGGTCTGTGGCTGGGCCTGGTGACCGGCGCCGTCGGCGGCGCCCTCGCGCATCGGGCGCTCGGACTGCACGCCCTGTGGGTCGCCACCGCGGTCGCCGTCGCACTCACCGTCGCGGTGCGGCATCTGCCGTACCGACCGTGACGGAAGCCGGTTCCCCACGCGGGCAGCGATTGTCGGTGCCTGAGCCTACGCTCGTGGGCCATGAGCTGGTATGTGCCGAGCGCTCCCAGCGCGGACCTCGCCGAGCACGTGGTGTGCGTGTGGTCGGCGGTCTCCGACGGGCAGAGTCACCTCCTCGTTCCGGACGGATGCGTCGACGTCCTGTGGATCGCCGGCGTCGGCATCCGCGTGTGCGGTCCGGAAACGTCCGCGTGGTCGTTCACCCTGCCGCCCGGCATCGTCTCCGCCGGGGTGCGGTTCCGCCCCGGTCTCGCCTCGTTCACCCTGCGCGCGTCGGCCGCGCAACTCCGCGATACCCGCGTCGGGTTGGACGACCTGATCGGCTCGGCAGGGGCCCGACCACTCGCCGACCGGCTCGACAACGCCCGGACCGCCCCCGAACGGCTCGAAGTGTTCCAATCCGCGGTGCGGCGCTGGCTCGCGCACGGCCTTGCCCCCGACCCGCTGATCGGGCATCTCCGGCAGGCGCTCTCCGGGTACTCGTGGAGCGTCGGCGCGCTCGCCGACACCGCCGCGCTCACCGAGCGTCAGCTGCAGCGCCGCTGCAACGAGGCGTTCGGGTACGGCCCGGCCACGTTGCGATCCATTCTTCGCCTGCAACGGTTCATGGCCCTGGCCGACGCCGGTCCCGGGCGCGGACTGGCCGAACTCGCCGCGTCCGCCGGCTACAGCGACCAGTCGCACCTGAACCGGGAGGCCCGCAGGATCTCCACCCTGACGCCCACCGCCCTGCTCGCCGGCGAGGCACCCCGGTGGCACGGCCCGGGCTCGGCACTCGATGTCCGAAGTATCCAATCCCTCGGCGACCGCGGGGCGGAAGAATCGGCGGCTTAACGCCTCTCCTGCCTGAAGGCTGGAGATTCCCGGCTCAGACCGCAACCGCACCACCGAGGAGGTGATCCGCTTGTCTGACGTCGTCGACACCGGTGTGGCCACGCTCCGCCACAGCCAGAACCACTCCGGCAGCGTTCCGGTCCCGGCATCCGCTGTAGCCGCACGCCTGGCACCGGAAGATCCGTTCCGCGAGTCCGAGGGACTGCTTGGCTCTCACGAAACACCCCGAACACGTCATGCTCGTGTACGCGGGCCGCACAAGCACCACCTTCCGGCCGGCCCGCCTGCCCCGCTCGACGACTTCGCGCTTGGTCGCGGCGATCTCCGCATCCGCCCGCTTGCCCGCCATCGTGGACCTGGCCAGGAACCGCGGCCGGAAATCCTCCACCGCGATGAGCCCATGATGCTCGACCACCCGCCGCACCCACACCCGCGCCTCGTGCCGGGTCCGCGCCGCGGCCTTCTGCTGGATCTTCGCCGCCCGCTTACGGGCCCGCCGGTAGCCGTTCGACGGGGTTCGGCCTCTTCCCCGGCGGCGACGGGCCATCGTGCGTTGCGCCTTCGCCAACTCCGCCGCGCAGCGGGTGCGGTGCTGCCGGTGCGGCAGATCGAACCGTTCGTCGGTGGTGGTCGCGGTCCGGCTCACCCCCCAGTCGACACCGATCGCCGAACCCTCGGGGGCCGCGGGCACCGGTTCGGCATCGCGGGTGACGACGAACGAGGCGTACCAGTGCCCCAGTGCATCGCGGGTGATGCGCACACTCAACGGCTCGGACGGCAACTCCCGCGACCACACCACCGGGACACTGACCCCCTTGGCCGGCACCAACCGTCCCTCGCGCAGGGTGAAGCCGCGGCGGGTGTACTCGAGCGAAGGCAACGCCTTCTTGCGGGCCTTGCACCGCGGCCGGCCCCGCCCGCTGATCCGGAACGAGTCGTCCAGGGCCCGGGCGTAGGTCCGCAGCGTCTGCTGCTGGGCCACCTGGGATCCGGCCCGCAGCCACGACGACTGCTGCCGCGCCGCGGTGAGCAGTCTGCTCAGCTTCCCGAAGGTGGGTTTCGCCCCGGCGTTCTGTTGGTGGACCGCCTCGTTCCACAGGAACCGGCAGCGATGCCACTCGTCGAGCAGGGCGCGTTCGGCGAGGCGGCCCGGCCGCAGCCGGTAGTTGTAGCGCACCACCTCGCCCCCCATGCCCGGCACCGTAGCCGCACCCACCGACACGTTTCCTCGACACCACCCCGACACCGAGAAAGGAGGACGGCGCTTGTGCTCCCTCGTCTACGAGGCAGTATCCGCGCCGAACACCAGATGACCGAGACCCTCTCCCCCGCCCGTCACTACCGCGAACTCGCGGCGAAGTTCACCACACGCGTCGAGGCCGTGCCGGCCGAGCGGTGGGACGCGCCGTCGCCCTGCGAGGGCTGGTCCGCCCGCGACGTGCTGCGGCACGTCGTCGACACGCAGCGGCAGATCGTCACCGTCGTCGGCCTGGAACTGCCCGCCGGCCCGTCGCCGGACACCGACCCGGCCGGAGCCTGGGCCGCCGCCCGCGACGGCATGCAGACGATCCTCGACGATCCGCGGCGCGCCGGAATCGAGTACGACGGCCACTTCGGCCGCACCACTCTCGCCGCGACCGTCGCGCGGTTCTACAACTTCGACCTCGTGGTGCACGCCTGGGACCTCGCCCGCGCTGCCGGCCTCGACGACTCCGTCGACGACAAGGACCTCGACTTCGTGGAGGCGACGGCGCAGGCCCTGGGTGACTCGATCCGGATGGAGGGAGTCTGCGGACCGGCCGTCGAGGTGCCGGCGGACGCCGACCGGCAGACCCGGGTGCTCGCACACCTGGGGCGTCGCGCCTGAGCGGCGGTAACCTCGGGGCATGCGCGCTCCGGCCTTGTGGCTACCGGTGTCGCTGCTGGCCGTGGCCGCCCTCCTGTCCGGCCCCGCGGGGGCGGCACCGTCGATGCCCGCGCCCGTCACATCCGTCGGCATCCCGGCGACGGGACTGACCACCGACGTCCCGGCGACGGCCGCGACGATGTACGCGGGCGTGACCGACTCGGCGGACCCACCGCTCCCGCACGACGTCACCGAGAGCGGCGCACCGGTGTCCGTCGGCGACGAGTTCGACGAATATCCTTATGTCCGTTACGAACTCGAGTTCCCCGCCGGAACCGAGGCGGTGACGCTCCGGTGGCAGGGCCGCAGCGTCAACCTCGACGATCTCGCCCTGCACGTGCGCACGGGCCGATCGTGGGGCGAGCCGCGCGCCGTGGCCCGGCCCGCGGCGCCCGGCGGACCGATCGTGCTCGAGGCCCGGATCACCGGCGTCGCCGGCCCCGTGGAGATCCTGGTGATCGACGCGCCCCGTCGCGACCGGGGTTTCCGCGACGCCAACGCCGTACCGGACCAGGCGTTCGCCGATCCGGCGGACTACGACTTCGCGATCCAGCATCTCACCGACACCCAGTACCTCGCCCGCGACGACACCGCCGCCTTCCGGGCCATGACGACCTGGACGGCGCGGCAGGCCCGCGACCGGAAGATCGCGTACGCCGTGCACACCGGGGACCTGATCCAGTCGTGGATCCGGCCGGGCGCCCCGGACGCCCGTGCCCGCGCCGAGTTCGAGGTCGCGTCGGAGGCGATGGGAATCCTCGAGGGGGCCGGGATGCCCTACGGGGTCCTGCCCGGCAACCACGACAACCTGTGGAACGTCGCGGGCCGGCTCGTTCCCGGCGAGCACGAACGCAACCACGCGCTGTACAACGAGTACTTCGGGCCGCAGCGGTTCCGGGACCGGCCGCAGTGGGGCGACTCGGTGACCGCCACCGACAACTCGGCGCACTACGACCTGTTCGAGATCGCCGGCGCCCGGTTCCTCGTCCTCTACATCGGCTACAACCCGGCGGAGCACGTGATGCGCTGGGCCGAGAAGGTGCTGGCCGCCCATCCGGACCGCAACACGATCGTCGCCGCGCACTACTACCTGGACGAGGACGGCCGCCTGCGGATGAGCGGATTCGGCGACATCGGCGGCAGTTCGGGCCAGCAGATCTGGAACCGGCTCGTCGTGCCGCACGAGTCGGTGTTCATGGTGCTGTCCGGGCACGTGGACGGGCAGACGACCGTGACCGACCGCCCGATCCCCGGCAGCGACCGGCGCGTGGTCGAGATGCTCGCCGACTATCAGTACTTCCTGGTCGACGGACGACGCGCGACGGCGTTCCAGCGGTTGCTGCAGTTCGATCTCGACGCCGGCACGGTCGCCGTCACCACTCACTCCCCCGCGCTCGACAGCTTCCGGGTGGAGGACCACGACCCGCGGCGCCGCTACACGCCGGAGGACGGCGACTTCGTGGTGGACGTGCAACTGCGTGCCGGCGTGCCGCGCGCGGTACTCCCCGGCTGAGGCCGGCTCACCTTGCCGCCGAAACCAGTTCACGGACGCGCGGTGCGACCTCCTGTGCGAATCGCTCGATGTCGGTGCGGGAATCGGTGCCGAGCACGAAGCCGCTGATGCCGTGGCGCAGGGTCAGCTCCGCGAGCTGCTCCGCCCACACGGCGGCCGGCCCGGCGAGGAACCCGCCGTCCGCACTGCCGTCGAATCGGCCGCTGATGTTGTAGAGCCGGCGGATCTCACGCGGGTCCCGGCCGGCGTCCACAGCTGCCTCGTCGACCCGCCTCGACATCTCGGCGAGTCTGTCCGGCAAAGCGGCGAACGAGCTGGGCAGCCATCCGTCGGCGGCGCGTCCGGTGAGGGCGAGCATGCGAGGACCGTAGGCGCCGAGCCAGATTCCGATGTCGTGGGCGGGCGCCGGGCCGCGCTTGGCGCCGGCGAGACGGTAGTGGGTGCCGTCGACGCGGGCGCCGCCCCGGCGGTCGGCCCACAGCTCCCGGATGACGGTGATCGCCTCCTCGAGCGCGTCGACGGCTTCGCCCGTGGTGCGGTGCGGTCCGCCGTTCGCGGCGATCGCGTCCCAGTAGGCTCCCGCGCCGAGGCCGAGTTCCACGCGTCCACCGCTGAGCCGGTCGAGGGAGGCCGCGCTGCGCGCGAGGATCGCCGGGCCGCGCAACGGCAGGTTCGCCACGTTCGGCGCCACGAGTACCCGCGTCGTCCGCGCGGCGACCCAGGTGAGCAGGGTCCAGGCATCGAGGAAGCGGGCCTGGTACGGGTGGTCCTGGAAGGTGACCAGGTCCAGCCCGGCGCGCTCGGAGGCGACCGCGAGGTCGACGACCGCGGCAGGGTTCTCGGCGGTCGGCGTGAGGAAGCTGCCGAAGAGGAGCTTCCGGCCGTACTCGGACATGGGGTCCTTCCGGTGGGTGAGCCGACCGGTTCATCGTGCTGCATCCGGACGGACGTGGGAAGTTTGCCGCCGCCGTCACAGGGAATGCGGGATAATCGGTCACATTCGATCCTCCGGAGGTTCCCGTGCGACTGAGCAACGTTCCGCTCCGGCTGGCCACCGGTGCCTTCATCCTCAATTCCGGGCTGGGCAAGCGCGATCTCCCGCCCGAGGCCGCGGCAGGGCTGCAGGACATGGCGAGCAAGGCGCTCCCCCGGCTCGGGAAGATGCGGCCGGAGACGTTCGGCCAGGCCCTGTCGACCGCCGAGATCGGCGTCGGCGCCCTGCTGCTGGCGCCCGTCGTCTCCCCCGTCGTCGCCGGCGCCGCGCTGACCGCCTTCAGTTCGGGTCTGCTCGCGATGTACTGGCGGATGCCCGGGATGCACGAGGGCGGATCGTTCCGCCCGACCCAGCAGGGCACGCCGATCGCCAAGGACGTCTGGCTCCTCGGCACGGGCCTGTCCCTGATCATCAGCGGGATGGCCAGGAACTGACCGCGCGGGACCGCGGCGGTTCGGCGCGGCAGGTGCTCCTTTCGCACCTTGCCGCCGGTGAGCGCTCCGTCGGAGGTTCAGCGCGGCACACCACGGGGTAACGCCGAATCATGAACACACGACGTACAAGCTTGATCGCAGGCGTGTCCCTGACCGCACTCGTCGCCGCCGGATGCGGCGGCGACGACGCCTCGACGGACAACCAGGCGACCGTCGAGACGCCCCCCGCGTCTTCGGAAACGACCACCGGCATGCCCACGCCCCTGCCCGGCACGGATGGAGTGGCCTTCCAGCTGCCCGGGGAAGGTGGGGGTGACGACAACGCATACACCTACGACGAAGCCGCCGTCCCGGTGGGTTCGACCGTGACCGTCGAATCCGAGGAGGAGAACGGCCGCACGACGGTCACGCTCAACGCAACCGGTCTTGCACCCACCCGCGACTTCGGCGTGCATGCACACACGCAACCGTGCGGGCCACAGCCGTCGGATGCGGGGCCGCACTATCAGAACAATGCGGACCCCGCGGCCACCCCGCAATCCCCGTCGACGGACCCGGCCTACGCGAACCCCCAGAACGAGATCTGGCTCGACATCACCACCGACGGCAACGGCAACGCCCAGGCGTCGACGACCGTCGACTGGGCGGTTCGCGACGGTGCGGCCGCATCCGTGGTGCTCCACGCGCAGCGCACCAAGACCGGCCCCGGCGAGGCCGGCATGGCCGGGGATCGCCTGGCCTGTATCGACGAGGACTTCTGACGAACGCCGGCTGTCCTGTGACCGCACGCGGCACCGCGGGTGGTGCAGGACGATCGCCGACACCGCCCGGAGGCGCGGGGGCCGATGCCCCATACCGACGTATGGAGATGCGCGCAGGTACGGTGCATCCATGCGCGCGCGCCCCTATGCCACCACCAGTCCCACGCGTCTCGCCGCGGCCCTGCTCGAGGTCGCGGCGCGGATCGGGCTCGACGGCGCCAGCGTGCGCGAGGTGGCCAGCCATGCAGGTGTATCGATCGGCGCCGTGCAGCACCATTTTCCTACCAAGGACGAGATGCTCGCCTACTCGTTCCGTTCGCTCGCCGAGCGGGTGCTGACGCGGCTGAGCACCGTCGACCCCGACATCGATCCGGCGCGCACCCTGTTCGCGGCCCTGAGCCAGCTGCTGCCACTCGACGAGCCGCGCACCGCCGAGGCGCACGTGATGGCGGCGTTCACCGTGCGGGCCGCCACGTCGCCCTCGTTGAGCACGATCCGGCACACGACGCTGTTCACGATGCGCACCGCGGTCTCCGCCGTCCTGATCCGGATGGGCACCGCGGAGCCCGAAACCCGGGCGGCGCTCCTGCTGGCTGCGGTCAACGGCCTGGCCCTCGATGCCGTCGCCAGCCCGGAACTGTATCCGCCGGAATACCTCACCCACGCGTTGCACACCCAGATCCAGCTGTCGCTCGACGGCGCGGACGCCCACTGACCGTCGCGTACCCCAAATCGTCTGTGGCCGAATGTCACACGCGTTCGATCCGATCGACGCGATGATGCTCCTATGTTCCGTCAAGGGGGTTTGGGGTTCCGGTGGTGGTGAGCAGGCGGAAGACTTCGCGGGCTACGGCACGTTTGAGGCAGCGGATGATCTCGCGGGTGCTTTTGCCTTCCGCG